>DAOVQI010000084.1 GCA_030628785.1 Bacteroidota bacterium | reverse complement strand
TAAAAGTAAAAAGCAAAGCGTGTGGCGCATGGCGCGAAGACCCTAAGGGTTTTTAAAAACCCTTAGGGTCTTTCCGTACGCACATAAGGCGGAGAATACAGATTTAAGGGCAGTATATATCCGATTAATATTGACGAATTAACGAACCCGCCAACATCGGGCGGGCATTCGATTACCTTCTGTGAGATTGCCCCGATAGCCATCGGGGCTAAGTTGACGATTTACGAAACATGGTGCTCAGCGCTTGCAAAGCGCAAAATTCCCCTCCTGGCCAGGAGGGGTGTCCCGAGCATCAGCGAGGGACGGGGTGGTAGTTTAACTGAGAACCAACCACATCCCCCTCCCGTTGGTCGGGTACTCCTCCTTATCTAAGCCCCACAGGGATCCCTTCGGGAGAGAAGAATTATGTTTGTATTAATCGAAAACCTGGAACTGAAAACAGACGAAAATTAGTTATAAGCTAAGGTGAAAAGTTGAAGGCTTGAGGGTATTCTTCTACCTGGAGATTAAGGGGTATTTTTCAGGATATTCTAAACAATCAATATCCATATCAATATCTAATTTTTGCCAATAAAGATGAGATTGATGAAGCAAATGTACATCAGAAATCTCGCCTATTCTTGCGTTTTTAAACCAGGGATACAAATCATACGACAGGAAGTATTCCTTACCATTTACATACAACCAAAAACCGTGTATGGAAATATTTGTTACTTCAACTTCCAAAATGTTTTTCCCAGGCTTTTTTAATTTCATCTTTATGATCCTCAATTATTTGTATAAGCTCATTTATTTGTTTTTTTATATTATTTTAAAAATTGCCCACGGCTGTTACAAAGATAGGAAAAAATAAATGTTGACTTGAATGATTTTTTTAAATAAATAGCACATTAATTAATTCATAAAGAATCAACCACCTCCCCCTGACGGTACCGTCAGGGTACTCCTCCTTTCCAAGGAGGAGATTTTTTTGTTATTTAAGCACACACCTGTAACACGCAACCCGCAACACTTCTTTTATTTGATCAAAAAATTTGATAACTTTCTAGCTATATACTCGTATAATTAATCCTGGGTACTAGCAACTCGTAGCCCGAACTGAAGTCGGACTACGAGGGGCACCTGTCGTAACCCGACTTCAGTTCGCCGGGGTACGACTAATCCTGTGTGGGTATTAATAACTCGTAGCCCGAACTTGAGTCGGAATACGAGAAAACCCTTAGGGTTTGATTTTTAAACAAAATAACATTGATTATAAATATTTTTTTTTTTAACTTGCTGATAATTTCATGATAATATAATAAATATTATACAAATGAAAAAGATTATACTGGTACTTTCTATATTTTTTATCCTGAAACCTGTAAAACCCTTAGGGTTTGGTACTGATAGTAAATAAAAAATTTGTATTAAATTTAGTTATTAATTGTAATATACCATAAGATCGTTTACACTTTCTAAAGAAGAATCTGTTTCAGAACTTCGTTTACAGTGTAACCCAAAGTGCCCCCATGGGGGCAGGCTCGCTAAGGCGAGTAAAATACCATAAGTTCATTGACATATTGTTTACCAGTCAACAGGCATTGTAAACGGAAAAACATGATAGACTTTATTGTCTTGGGATACTATTAGCACATGTTTTTCTACAAATACTTCGGCAATCACATAAGTGTATGATAGCTGTTTGCTTACCTTAAATCTTGTATTAAGTATTTTAAGAACATTATCACTTCTTATGAACCGAATGAAGACGATCCTTCCCTCTAGCAAAGGGATTGATTTATCCAGGTCTATTTCCTTTGTAAGCTTGTATTTATTTGATTTACTTACAAGATTATTTGGTGTTTTACTACCCTGTGAAGAATAGCGGTGATTTTGATTATGGAAAGCTGAAAACTCTTTTGCCTTTTCTATGGTATCTTGTAGATCTTTAAACTTTTGTGTTGAGAAAAAGTGTTTCAACATATTGTGGTTAAATTTCTCGACAATACCATTTCTCCAAGGTTCAGCCGGCGGGATAAATATTGGCGTGATCCCTAATGACAAGGCAAAACGTAATACTAATCCCAGGCTTCTTGGATAACGATTGCTTCCTCGAAAAGAAAGTTCATTATCCATTTGGAGAAAATCAGGCATACTATAGCTTTTCCAAAAATCTATGAGTGCAACTGCAATAGATTTTGAGGACTTGTCATTTAAAGGATAAACGCCTGCGTAATGAGTCTCCGTATCGATGATATCCAAAACGTAAAAACGGAAGCCTCCTGCAAGATACTTTGGTCCAACCAAGTCCATCTGTTGAACAAGGGTAAAATGATTTGGGTAATCCTTTTTTTTACCATTTTATTCATGCTCTCTCCTACAAGATTGTGGCGTTTTAATATTCGGTTGATCGTAGTTATAGATGGTGAGGTAACTCCTATTCGATTAAGTTCATACATGATGCTTACTGCTCCCTTTTGCGAGTATTTTCGACCATCTAAAGCTTTGCGGAGACTAACAACCAAACTTTCCATCTCTGTTGCTGTTTTTACGGATATTTTGGTTGGTGCATTGGAAAGAGATTCAAACCATGAGTTTCCCCCAACCTCAAGATATCTTTTTATCCATTTGTGCACCCATTGACGTGACCGTCCAACTTTTACGGCAATATCAGTCTTGGATAAACCATTTAGATGTAATTCAACTGCCTGTTTCCTGAGTGTAATTTCGTCATTCATAATTTTAAGTTTTGTTGACGAAATAACAATTTTTCAAAGAACGAAAGATCAAAAAATGTAAACAATCTTATGATATTTTACTCAACTTAGAGTGTAAACGAACTTATGACATTTATCAATTAATTATTGCCTATAAATGGCTCTTTGTCTGGATTATTAACAGTACTTTTAAAATAACATACCTATGAAATTTCGTAGCTTTGGCGTATTATTATTATTCATTTCTCTTTTATTCGTTTTTCCAGTAACATATGCACAAAACTGGGAGTGGTCCAGCCATCTGACCAGTTCAAATAAGGTCCGGGTAAATGCCGTTGCCTATGATAAGACAAATGACGCATTGTTAACAATTTCAGTATTTAAGGATGTAACGAATATAGGGACAAAAGTTTTTACACCGATTGGTGGTATCAATAAAGATATCTTAATTGTTAAATACAATAATATTGGAGATACATTATGGACAAGGCAGATCGGCAGTAACAATAATGATGTTCCTGAGAATATTATTGTTGATGAAAGTGGGAATATTTATATAACTGGTAGTTTCAGCGATGGAGCAGATTTTGGGGGTACTGTTTTAAATGCTTATAATCAAGAAGATGCATTTCTTGCGAAGTATAATCCTGATGGCACGTTAGCTTGGGCTAAAAACATTGGTCAGGGGCAAAACAGACAAAAAGGGAATGGACTAGCAATTGATAATTCAGGCAATATATATATGGTAGGATTTTTTCAGGATTCTATCGATTTTGGTAATAATTGGGTATTATATGATACCGCAGCAGCCGGACTTACTGATAATTTTATTGCGAAGTTTAACGATTCCGGAGTTCTGCTTGACACAATCCAGATATTTGGAACAGATGATGGGACAAGATTAAACGCAATATCAATAGCCAATGATGGAGAGATATTGATCAGCGGTTTTTTTCTCGGGCAATTAACCATTAAGACCCAAACATTAACTGCTCAGGGTGCTGGTGAGGATATTGTTTTTATCAAAATGGATGCAACAAATAATCTTGACTGGATCAGGCAAGCCGGGAGTACAGGAAATGACCGTGGTTATCATGCTCAATCGGATATTGCTGGTAATATTTATTTGATCGGATACATAACTGGAACGGCAAATGTTGACAGTACAGGCACAGGTATTTTTGATGCACAATCCATCACATCTAATGGAGGAAGCGATATTTTTCTCGCAAAATATAATACTGCAGGCACATTACAATGGAAAACAAATCTTGGTAGTACAGGAGAAGATATTGGTTATGGTTTAAATATTTTCGAGAATCTTCTTCATTTTACAGGATATTTTTCTGATACGGTTATATTTAAGGTTGATACAATAATATCTGCGGATAGTACGGATGTTTTTTTTGGCGTTGTGGATATGGATGGAAATCCTATAGCTGCCAAATCAATCCAGGGTTCAGGAGGGACCGGTTGCGATAGAGGACAGGGCATAGCTTATGACGGACAAGGGAATGAGTATGTAGTTGGGTATTTTGAATCTACAAATTTGACTATTGGTCTTGATATTTGGCCTAATGGAGGGCAGACTGACGGTTTTGTAGCAAAATATAACCTTCCATTTTCAGTAACCTACACCAAACAAAAAGATGTTACATGCAATGGAGGAGATGACGGTGAGTTAATTGTAACACCTTTCTTTGGTGCACCTCCCTATAACTATGTCTGGACTCCTTCAGTATCAACCGATTCCACAGCTTCCAGTCTTTCTGGAGGGACGTACAGAGTAGATGTTACAGATAATAATTCAGATGTAGATTTTGTAACAACAGATATAACCGAACCAACTGAAATTTCTATTTCAGAAGTCGTTACAAATGTTTTTTGCCATCCTGATAATGGAAGTGGTAATGACGGAGCCATAGATATTACTGTTTCAGGAGGTACACCCGCATATACTTATAATTGGACCACAAGTGGTGGATCGGGTGTTTCAGCAACGGCTGAAGATCAAACAGGCCTTACCGCAGGGACATATTATGTCACAGTTACCGATGACAACAGTTGTGAGGCAAAGGATACATTTATTGTTGCCCAACCTGATTCGATAAGCTTTTCAGGTACAATAGTAACAGATATTATTAATCCTCCGGGTGGAAACGGTGCAGTGGATCTGTCAGTTAATGGAGGGACTATACCTTACCAATCCTATTCATGGACAGGTCCTAATTTATTTACCTCCTCAACCGAGGATATCTCCAACCTTGCCGATGGAGGAACTTATTCAGTTGTGGTTACCGATGCTAATGGGTGTACGGGTGATACAGCTATTTTTGTAAATGATGTTTCTTCCTTAAGCGGATCCTATTCCATCAGTCTTTCATCCCCTGACTTTCTCAATTTCACCGAAGCGGTTGATTCTTTAATAAGTGTTGGGATTAGCGGACCGGTAATTTTTAATGTGGAATCCGGCACCTACACCGAACAAATCTCTATCCCCGAGATTAACGGTGCTTCCGAAACCAATACTATCACTTTCCAATCCGAATCCGGTGACAGCACAGACGTTATACTAACCTGGGCTTCAACACTTGCAGATGCAAATTATACGTTAAGACTGGATGGAGCAGATTATATTACATTCCGTAATATGACCCTCCGTGCGACAGGTGCCAATTATGCCCGGCTAGTTGAGATCACCAACGGCGCTCAAAACAACGAATTCTCATACAACCGGATCATAGGTGTAACAACAACAAGTACTGACTTAGGAGCCCTCATCTATTCCGCGGGATCAAATGATGATAATAACCTGATCGAGGAGAACCGTTTTGAAGACGGCACAGAAGGTCTGCATCTAAGCGGGGTAGGTTCTTCTGATCTGGAAAAAGGAACATACATTTTGAATAACCATTTTGTTAACCAGACAATTAAGGCGATTATCCTGGCAGATCAGGATGCACCTGTAATTCAAAGCAACATTATTCAATATGATTTAACAGATTATGGCTTCAAAGGAATACACTGTGGTGCCTGTGATAATAACCTCATTATTGAAAAAAATAAAATTCTTTTGCCGAATGCAAACGGTGGTTGCGGAATTGAGATAGGAGGTTCAGATGGCACACCTGGAGATGAAGGGATAATTGCAAATAATTTTATCCAAATTAATACTTCTGGTGGTAGCGCGGAAGGAATTTGGAATACTGGTTCAACATACCAGAGATACTTATTTAATAGTGTTAATATAACAGGTTATGATGGTTTTGGCAGTAGAGCAATTAAAATTGACGCAAGTTCCTCAGATATTGAATTAAAGAACAATACTTTTGCAAACAATGTTGGGGGAGGTACAATTGCTTCAGAAAATACTACAAATATTTCCAGTAACTATAATAATCTATATTCAACAGGTACCAATTTAGCCTATTGGAATTCAACCGGAGTTACAAGTTTATCAGCCTGGCAATCAGCATCAGGTCAGGATGCCAATTCCATTTCTATCGATCCGGAATATTTATCCGATTCTGATTTGCATATAGAAAATTTTTCATTAAAAGCCGGTACTCCTTTAGCAGAAGTAACAGATGATATTGATGGAGACACAAGAGATGCTACAACTCCATTTATAGGAGCCGATGAACTTACCGGACTCCAAATTGATTCCCTCGCCCTGGTTGCCCTCTATGACAGTACCAATGGAGCTGGCTGGATAAATAGTTCAAACTGGCTTTTAGGAAATGTTTCAACATGGTATGGGATAAATTTTTCTGGGAACCGAGTAACAGAAATAAGTTTAAGTAACAATAATTTAACCGGAACAATCCCAACTGAAATTGGAAATCTTATAAATTTGACTTCTTTAATATTAAACGTAAATGAACTTTCAGGTTCTATTCCTTCTGAAATTGGAAATCTGATAAATTTGTCCCAATTAGTACTCAGTTCTAATCAGCTCTCGTGTTCTATTCCTTCAGAAATTGGAAATCTTACTAATTTGGCTTATTTAGGGTTAAACTATAATCAACTTTCTGGTTCTATTCCTACTGAAATTGGAAGTCTTACAAATTTGACTTCTTTAGGGTTATCCAATAATCAATTCAAAGATCTGTCTGATCTTTCCTTATTAACAAGCTTAGAATACCTCTATATCCAGAATAACCAATTCACTTTCAAAGATATTGAGCCTAATATTGGTGTAGCAAGTACAACTTTCGCCTATGCTCCACAGGACAGTGTTGGGGAAATAATCGATACAACAGTTTATATTGGAACAAGTTTTACAATGTCTGTTTCTACAGGAGGTACCAGCAGCCAATACCAGTGGAAAAAAGACGGAACAAATTTTGGAACTATTTCCGGTGATAGTACATACACTTTCAGTCCTGTTGTCACTTCCGATTCGGGAACTTATACCTGTGAAATAACAAATACTGTTGCCACGGAATTAACGCTTTACAGCCGGCCAATAAATGTAACTTTTACAGACAAACTTTGTGAAATGATTTCAAACTGGGAAGATGTAACTCCTCCATGGCAGTCATATGACCCGGGAACATTCATTGTGGATACTATAGAAAACCCGGATAAAACAGGAATTAACCCTTCAGATTCCTGTGTTAAATTAACCACTACTACTGACCGATATGAATATATGTGGTATGACCTGCCAGGTACTGAAACATGGAGCTTCGATACATATCCTGTTTTTAAATTAATGGTTAATGCTCCAACTGCAGGAGATATAGTTTTGAGATTTGAAAATTCGAATAATACTGTAAGTGTTGGACGACAGGCACATTATAGCAACCCGGGTTTATGGGAAGAATTAATTTTTGATTTTACCGGTGTTGCACTCGATGGTTTAATAAAAATGGTTATTTATCCTGACTATAATAATACAATAGAGGGAAATGTATGGTATATTGATGAAATTATACATTGTGATCTTCAGTTAAATGCAGGAATTATAGATCTTCTCATACCGGACCCAGGTTGTGGATTAACGAATAATGAACCAATAACTGTTCAAATAACAAATTTTGGTATAGATACAATTTCAAATTTTGATGTTTCTTATCAAATTGATGATGGTACGGTAATTACCGAAACGGTAACGAGTATTATTTTTCCAGGTGATACATTAACCTATACATTTAGTACAAATGCAGACCTTTATACAACTGAATTTTATAGAATTTATTACTTTTCTGCAAATACTATGCTTACGGGTGATGAGGGACCGGATAATGATAACTATAACAAAACAATAAGAGTATATGGAGATCATATTGATAGAGAAGGCTGGACTACCTACAGCATTTGTGATGGAATGGCTGGTAATGGCGGAACAACAGGAGTTGTTGAGGATGGTTCAGGAAATATCTGGGTTGGCACAGATGAAGGAGTTAGTGTTTATAATGGTGTTTCCTGGATAACCTACGATACGGTTAACAGTCCTTTAACATCAAATTGGGTTGAAAAATTGTACGCAGATGATTTAGGTAACGTATGGATTGGAACATGGGTGGATGAAGGAGGTGTATGTAAGTATGACGGATCTACCTGGACTATTTATACAACTGAAAACAGCGGGATTGCAGGTAATGTTGTTGAAGAAATTATAAAAGATAGCAATGGCAATTACTGGTTTGCCACATATAGTGGTATCAGTAAATTTAACGGCATAAGTACCTGGACTACTTATAATACGGGTAATAGTGGTCTGGTTAATGATTTTGCAAATGCTATTACAGAGGATAGCAACGGGAATATTTGGATAGGTACAGGATCAGGGGTTAGTAAATTTGATGTTGCAGGTAATACGTGGACTACTTATAATACGGGTAATAGTGGTTTAGGATCAAATTATATTTATGCCGTAAGAGAAGATAACCAGGGAAATATCTGGTTTGGAACATATGGTGGAGGCATTACTAAATTAAATGGCACAACATGGACTACATATACAACTTCAAACAGTGATTTTCCAATTAATCGTGTTCTATCAATAATGGTTGATAGTAATGGTAATGTCTGGTTTGGCACATTTGGCAAGGGGGCTGTGAAATATGACGGAACAACCTGGATAATCTATAATGAAAAAAACGGACTGGTAACCAGGAATAATAATGATGGATGGATATATTTCTGGGGAGATATTTTTGAGGATAGCAATGGTAATTTATGGTTTCCTTCATATAACGGAGTTGCTAAAAAAGAACCGGTTAGTATTGAAATATATAATATTGAATTTAGTAACAGTACATGTAACGGGACTAATGATGGAACTATTACAATTTATGCTTTAGCTGAAAATCCACCCCTGCAATATTCTATTGATGGTGGAACTACTTTTCAGTCTGATAATGTTTTTACCGGTTTAGCTCCAGGCACTTATCCAATAGTTGTTACTGACGGTATTAATACCGTGTCAACTGATACTGTTGTATTAATGGATTTTGATGATATTTCAACATATCCCTATACAGAAAATTTTGATTCTTATGCTGTTAATTCAACTAGTTTTGATTATGGCTGGCATAATGAAACAAGTAATAAATTAGACTGGATGGTCTACTCGGGAAGTACTCCATCTCCGGAAACCGGACCTGAAACTGATCAATCCGGAAGTGGAAATTACTTGTATCTGGAAGCAAGTAATAATTATTTTGACCAGGCTTCATTAATTAGTCCATGTTTTGATATTAGCGGCTTGTCAAACTCCACCCTGAAGTTTTATTATCATATGTATGGAACTAATATGGGCGAATTGTCTCTTGATATTTACAGTGGGGGGACTTGGATAAATAATGTAGTGTATATTTCAGGCGATCAGGGTATCGATTGGCTTCAAAATACTGTTGATTTATCACCATACAGCAGTATAATTAAATTACGATTCAGGGGTATTATAGGAGATTCTTTTCGAAGCGATATCGCAATTGATAATATAGAAGTTACCGGAATAAGCAATGAAAATGATATACTGACATATAGCTTTGCTGAACAAACAGGTGCTGCAACAATAGATGATATTAATCATACTGTTAACATAGAAGTTGCATATGGCACAGATGTTACCACCCTGACTGCAACCTTTACTATTTCCGCTCTGGCAAATATAACCGTTAATACTACATCACAGATAAGTGGTGTTACATCTAATGATTTCAGTTCTCCTGTAACATACACAGTTACTGCTGAGGATGGCACAACACAGGATTGGGTGGTAACAGTTACGGTAGCGTCAGCTCCAAGC
>DAOVQI010000380.1 GCA_030628785.1 Bacteroidota bacterium | reverse complement strand
CAGACTTGACCTCATATATGAGCTGCAACAAAAGCACCGGGTTTCAACGGTAAAGGAATTAATTGATCTTATGCTGGAATTGCAGAACCGGATTAGTGAAATTGCTTCTTATGATCTTCAGTTGGAGAATATAAGAAAGGAATTGGATGAACAGGAAAAATTAGTGAGGGGATTGGCTGATAATATTTCGGAAAACAGGGAAAAGGTTATCCCTGAGATTGAAAAAAAGGTCATCGGTTTGCTGAAGCAATTGGGAATACCACACGGAAAATTTGCAATCAAGCATAAGAAAACAAGTGACTTTGTTTTTAATGGTGTTGACCAGGTTGAGTTTCTTTTTTCGGCAAACAGGCAAAGTGAATTGCAAAATCTGGCAAATGTTGCATCCGGTGGGGAGCTGTCCCGGGTCATGCTAAGCCTGAAATCCCTGATTACAAAATCAGTTGCATTGCCTACCATACTGTTTGATGAAATTGATTCAGGGGTGTCAGGGGATACAGCCGATAAGGTTGGCAATATTTTGGATGAAATGTCTGTAAACATGCAGGTAATTAACATAACCCACCTTCCCCAGATTGCCAGTAAAGGAAAATATCATTACTTAGTATACAAGGAGGATAAAGACAACGCCACTCATACCTATATTAAACTATTGAACAAAGAAGAAAGACTACATGAAATCGCCAAACTACTAAGTGGCGAAGAGCTTACCGAAGCAGCGTTTGAAAATGCACGGGAGCTACTGAAATATTAGTTAAAACAGGATAATCTGCAATACGGAAGATAAACACTAACACCCAACAACCCTGTCAGGGGTTGGATTATTGTAGTAGCAGGGAGGCTTAATGCACAATCGACGCAACCTCCTTCCATGAAAAAAGCACTTAACCATTCATGCGTCGGAATATTCCAAACGTTTCTTTTAAGGATAGCCAGTAACCTTGCTGGAGTGTATTTTGGTATCGGTCCATGGAACCTTATCCCCATGAGAAATGAAGGCAGTTGGACCTGTAATTTTTTCTTCACCATTCGTTCTACAATAATCGAACACCGATGGTGTTCCTTTAACTATTGCTTCACAACAGTGCCTGTCTGTCGCCTGACAGGGTAGACAGGGCTCCGCCACTATTTCACAGGGCAGGCGAACAGAATGTCTCACGAGCGGGTTTGAGCGAACGATTGGCTCGAACGAAGTAAGAGGCAATCTTCATGAGCTGGTTCCAGAGCCTGGATTGTGGGAGCGAATAACGACAGTGGGCGCGAGTAATCCCGAAACATGGAACCCGGAACCAACAACTTGCAGCTTGGCAGCTAACAGCTTAAGTTGTTTATTATTTGAAGTATCTTAAAACAGATAGTTCAGCCCAATATATATTCCAATATTGCCATCTCTTGGATCAAGTGATTTTCCAAAATCAAAAGCTATAATAAAGTTTTCGTTCATTACAACCCGCAAACCTGTACCAATACTGGAATGAATATTATCTTTTTCTTCATCAAAATAATCTGATAACTCTTTATCAGGATCCAATGTTATGCCAGATTTATCAACTTCAATAGGATTAATAACAGCACCTGCATCAATAAATGCATTTAGTCCAAGGTAAATATTCTGGTCAAGAAAAATAAACCTGGTAAATTTCCATCTCAACTCAAAGTTACCATATAAAAAACCGTCACCTACAACACGGTTTCTCAGAATCCCACGCAAGGTTTTAGATCCTCCTAATCCCTGTGAAGTTGCTCCCTTTAAGAAGGAAGTAATTACAAGAGGCTGGGCATAAAAGGGAACATTACCTCCAAGGGTTCCCTGGTATGCGATCCGGTAGGCAAAGGAAAGGTCGTTCTCGATTAGAGTAAAATATTGCCGGTGTGTGATGGCAATTTTAGTATGATCAAAATCCTCATTTCCCAGGAATGAAGGAGCTGTTTGAATTACTGCCTCTGTCCATATCCCTTTCATTGGGTTGGGTTCGTTGTCCCTGGTGTCGAATGCCACACCGAGTTTTACATAATTCAACCAGCCACCATCTTGTTCATCTTGAGAAATAATGCCCCAGGTCACATATTTGTCATACAACCCATCTACATCCGGTAATTTTTTATCTTCACTTTTATTTTTATTTAGCCTTTTAAGATCAACAGAATTAATAGTAAATTTGTAGAATGTAAATCCTCCAACCCACCTGAATTTATTACCAAATAATTTTCCCTGAAAATCTCCTTTTAAACGGAACATTTTACGGTCATGTGCATAAAAAACTCTGGAGATGTAATTTGAAGTATCGTCATCATCCACCCAATCAGAATTATATTTTGATTCATATCCGTTAAACCCAAAGAAATCCATTTTGGGATCTGTAATATAGCTGATATCAACCGTCATCCTTATCCCTTTTAATAACTTGTCGGAGTCGTAATAGAAGCGGTTTATTCCGCTTTTGCTTGGTGTGAACTTCGAATATTCAAAATAGAGCGAATGATCGTACTGGGGATAGCGGCTCCCGTCCCCGTAATTATACAAATTCACCAAAGCACCGTATTGAAATCCCAGATCGGAATCGAAAGTTATTGAAGGAAGAGGACCGAAATTCCAGCCGGTTTTGACATATACAGAATCTTTCTGATCCGTATTTTCAGGTTGAGCTATCAATGTAAGTGTCGGGAGAATTATGATGAAAATACCGGTGAAGAGTAATATTTTTTTCATAAGACTGTTTTATTTATAGTTGGCAGTAAAACAGATATTTTCTTGATATAAAAATAATATAAATTTGTAATTTAAGAATATATTAATGGTATGATGCGTTAAATCTAATGTTTCGTTATCCCTATATTCCAACATTCCAATATTACTCGCTCCCACTATCCTTCGCTCAATCCCGCTCGTGAGACATTCTGTTCGCTACGCTCACAGAATGGTTCCAACATTCCATTCTTCCAATACCCCACACCTCTATATCCTAATATTTTACATATTGGAATTTCAAAATTGTTTATTGATTTACAATAAGTTATGTGTATGTAATAAAACTTAGCTTATAAAAGGTTAAGGTTCACCCTGTGAAATACTGCTCCGAAGTAGTGGCTCCGCCAATATTTAACAGGGCAAGGGCTAAGGCTAAGGTTTTTATGTCTTCATTTTGAACTTGTTCCTTTACCTTTGTGTTTATTTTTTAAATTTAAAACATAATTCTTCTGCTATTTTGAACTAATTATGATTTTATTGAACGTTCAAAATTGTCATAGTTCAT
>DAOVQI010000260.1 GCA_030628785.1 Bacteroidota bacterium | reverse complement strand
GGTTCAACAACAACGAAAGATGGTACCTTTTACTGCCTTACTGATGTAGGTATTAAAAAGTATATAAAGGAGGAAAACAGATTCGAATCGTTCCTACTGGAGGGCCTGACAAAATATTGGATGAAAACAACAATGTTTGAAGACAGTAAGGGTAATTTATGGTTTGGAACGTATAACGGTGGATTATACAAATATAATAAAGATACAGAGAAATTTACCATCTATGACAAGAGAGATGGGCTGGCAAAAAACTGGGTTACTTTTATTACAGAAGATAGCAGAAAAAATATTTGGGTTGGAACATTTGGCGGAGGTATAACTTTAATAAATGAAGAGGGCTTAAAAACCTATAGTACAGAAAACGGACTTCCTGATGATTACGTCAAATGGATTATTGAAGATAAGGAGGGCAATATTTTAATTGGGTGTCAGGATCATGGATTAAGTATCTTCAAAGGTGAACAGTTTGTTACTTTTACTATAGAAGATGGATTGGGTGATAAAAATGTCTGGGCTGTTTATCAGAATCAGCAGGGAAAATTATGGTTTGGTACAAATGAAGGAATTTCAGTTTATGACCCAACCAAACCACGGGGAGAGAATTTTGTTTACTACAACCGTGACAATAATTTAATCGGCAACAAAATAAGATACATTCGTGAGGATAAAAACCGTAATATATGGATAGGTACAGAGGGTGATGGTGTATTTCAATATTTTTCAAGTGAAGGAAGATTTGTTTTCAACACTTATTTGAATAAAAACCTGCATAGTGATAGGATTGTAAAGGCCCTGGAGGTAGATGATAATAATAATTTATGGATTGGAACAAATGATGGCCTGGGTTTTTGGGAGATTGAAAAAGAGCAGGGAAGAAGATTTTCCCAGATTGATGGCCTTGTTGGAAATTTAATAACCGCATTATATCTTGATTCAAAAGGAAATTTATGGATAGGATCGGATAAGAAGAAAGGATTGACAAAATTTTGCATTGATAAGGGTATATTCACAAAAATTGATTTGGGTAGAGAAATTGCACCAAAATCAATTGTGGAGGATAAGGACGGGAAATTATGGATAGCTACGAGTACCGGATTATTCGTATTAAGTGAAGACAGTATTATTAACCATTTTACCCAAAATGTGGGACTGCTTGCCAATAATATAACATTGGTTAATGTTGACGGGAACAACAACATTTACATTGGGACAAACATTGGACTTAACAAGTTTGACCAGTCAGAAGGGAAAATGTACACCTATACAAGGAAGAATGGATATGTTGGTATCGAGACAAAAAATAATGCTTCATTTACAGACGTTGATGGAAATATGTGGTTTGGAACGGCTAATGGAGTTACATTTTATAATCCGGAACTTGAAAAGAAAGTAGAGAGTGAACCCTTGACTCATATAAGAGGTATGCAGGTAAATTACCATAGCCGGACAATGCTTTCCGGTATGAAGTTAAATCATACAGAAAAGTCAATCGTTTTTGATTATTATAGCATTTGCCTCACCAATCCTGATGTAGTCAGGTATCAGATAATGTTGGAAGGTGCAGATGCTGACTGGCGACCTATAACCCAGCAAACACGTGCAATATACTCAGCTCTGTCACCCAATAAATATACTTTTAAGGTAAAGGCAAAAAACAACGCCGGAATTTGGAATACGGAACCGGTATCATATAGTTTCGTAATTAAACCTCCGTTTTATCAGACCTGGTGGTTTATCCTAAGCTGTATTGTTTTTGTAACAATAAGTGTTTTTTTATTTATCAAGAACAGAGAGCAGAAACTGATCAGGGAAAACAAGATTCTGGAGAAGAAAGTAGCTGAAAGAACAGCAGAAGTTGTCCAAAAAAGTAAGGAGTTGGAGGAGAAAAATAAGGATATAACAGATAGCATACGATATGCTAAAAGGATTCAGAATGCAATATTACCGCCTGAAAATTCATTTGCTGAGACCTTCATTTTATTTAAACCAAAAGATATTGTTAGTGGGGATTTCTACTGGGTTGCTGTAACCGAAACAAAACAATTTATTGCAGCCGTCGATTGTACGGGGCATGGTGTTCCCGGAGCTTTTATGTCAATTATCGGGCATAATTCGCTTAACAAGATTATTAAGGAGTACGAATTTGAAGAGCCTGCTGCAATACTGGACCAGTTGAATGATGAGGTTTCAAATACCCTTCAGCAACAGAGTGAAGAAGATGAAGTACAAGACGGAATGGATATTGCTTTAGTAGCATATAATTTTAATACCAGGGAATTGGAATATGCCGGTGCTTATAACCCGTTATATCTTATAAGAGATGGTGAGCTGACTGAAATCAAGGGCGACCGGTTTGCTATTGGCCGGTCATCCATAAAAGTACATCAAAAATTCACTAACCATAAGCTTCAACTAAAACCTAACGATATTACTTATATTTTCTCTGATGGATACGTAGACCAGTTTGGAGGAGCTGATGGTAAAAAGCTCAAATCGAAAGCTTTAAAAGAGATACTGTTGTCTATTCAACACCTCGATATGCAGGAACAAAAAGAGTATCTGGATGAAAAAATTGAGGAATGGAGAGGTAACCTGCCCCAGATTGATGATATTTTATTCATTGGCAGCAGAGTAAGATAAAAACCAACAACTTATCCCAGTGGCAATTACTTTGTTATGTGCTTTTCGAAAAGCTGCCGGTTTGCAGCCTGAATGAAATACTTAAAAAAAAGGCACAGAAATAATCCATGCCTTGTGATCGTGAAATGATTTTTCTACAATAAAGCCTGGAGCTTGGATTCGATGCTGCTTTTTGGAACAGCCCCAACCTGTTTGTCAACATTTTCTCCATTTTTAAAGAACAAAATGGTGGGAATATTTCTTATCCCGTATTTTGCTGAAATTCCAGGGTTGCTGTCGACATCAAGTTTTGCAACAACGGCCTTATCCTGATATTCTTCTGCGAGTTCACTTACTATTGGTCCAACAATCCTGCAAGGTCCGCACCATTCTGCCCAAAAATCAACAATAACCGGTTTGTCAGATTTCAATACTATTTCATCGAAATTGGAATCAGTTACCTCAATAGTCATAAGGAAAATTTAAATGATTAACTAAAATATTTTTGAAATTTTACTCAAAGAATTTCGCAAAGATATATTAAAAGAACTTAGCTTCATGAATTTATTAAAATAAATACCATTCATAGAGATGTATTAAATTTGTTTGTGGCAAAAGGCTAAGGCTAAGGCTGAGGCTAAGGAAAGGGAAAGATTTAAGGATAAACAAATTCAAACATAAATTATGGCATACAAAGATTTTATCCCGATTCATCAGGAACGGGTTGGCGTAAAGCGTTTTGATTATTAATTAAAATATACTTTGTTGCAAAACAATATCCACGATAAAAAACATAGAAACCACTAGAAAATAAGGATGGAATATAAGACAGGGAAAATAGCACTGAGAGAAATATTTGTTTTTTATTGGGAATACTATATAAGCTGGTATAGTGGCGAAATAAGAGAAGAGGTAAAAGAAAATGTAAACAAATCCTTAGCCTTTGTTATGGAAAGGCCTATGCAGATTACATAATTTACTGTATATCAATAGATAATTCTGAACTTATAGCCCCCGATGACTATCGGGGCGATCTCATGATCCGCTGTCCCGAAAGCTTTCGGGAGGCCCTGTGAAATAAAGGCAAAGCCTTTACTGCGAGGTAGTATTTCACAGGGCTGGCGGAGAGTAAATTTGAATACTTTCTTCAATTAACCGTTAGTTCAATATCGGGATAATCTTTCAGAAAACGGATAAATTTCCCGGTAAGATTTATTTTCCTGCTCCTTGAAAAGAAGTTAATACTTAGTTTTTCATCAGGGTCGTAAACAAGTAATTTTAATTTTACTTTTCCATTACCTGCACCGGATGCTTCCTCAAAGTCTTTAATAAATTCAGACGTAATGGTATTAACAGGAAATTTCAAAGATACAGTATGAATCATTTCATCTTTTACATCCGACAGAAGATTGATGCTTTTTACTTTAAATTCCAGTTCATTATTACTAAAAGGTTTGGGTTGGATCTTTCCTTTAAAAAGAAGGTGATAACCCTCGGTAAAAAATTTACTGAATTCTACATAGTCGGTATTAAAGAGGGCAAACCGGTAAGAATCCGAATAATCCTGTAACGTTAGGAACCCATAAGGGCGGCCTGTTTTTGTGGTTCCAATCTTGACCCCTGTAACAATTCCTGCAATGGTTAATTCCTTTCCCTTCAGGCTTTCAAGATCATTAAACTGAGAGAGTGTAGCCGTACAGAAGTGTTCTATTTCAAATTTATAATCGTCGAGAGGATGAGCCGATAGAAAAATTCCAATGGTTTCTTTTTCTTTAATTAATCGTTTGAGCTTTGGCCAATCCTCTGCTTTTGGTATTTCAGGTTGTATAAATTTAAATCCAGCACTCTCTTCGAATAAGGATTTTTGAGATGTTCTTTTTTCATTCTGAACTTTGTTTCCGTATCTGACCAGATTTTCAATAAATGAACTCCCTTTCTTATCGAGGGCAAAATATTGCCCTCGTTTAACTTCAGGGAAACAATCAAAAGCTCCGGCTATTGCAAGGGCTTCAATATTTTTTTTATTAACTGAATATAGATTTATTCGTTCCACGAAGTCAAAACAATCTTTATAATTACCGTTGCTTTTTCTTTCTTTTATTATAGTGTGAGCAGCATTTTCTCCCATACCTTTTATTGCTCCTAAACCAAATCGAATATTGCCATCCTTGTTAACCATAAATTTTAAAAAACTTTCGTTTACATCAGGCCCTAAAACAGAAGTACCCATACGTTTTGTTTCCGACATAAGGATTGTTATTTTTTTTATGTCGTTGATATTCCGGCTTAGGACAGCGGCCATGAATTCAGCGGGATAATGTGATTTTAGATAGGCAGTTTGGTATGAAACATATGCATAGCAGGTTGAATGTGATTTATTGAAAGCATAATGTGCAAAGGCTTGCCAATCCTGCCAGATTTTTATTATTTTGTTTTCATGGTAGCCGTTTTTTTTACACCCTTCAATAAATTTCCCCATAAGGTCATCCATCACTTTCTTTTGTTTCTTTCCCATTGCTTTCCTTAAAGAATCTGCCTGTCCTCTTGAAAACCCGGCCATAGCCTGGGAAAGCTGCATTACCTGTTCCTGGTAAACCGTAATTCCATATGTGTCTTCCAGGTACTCTTTCATAACCGGAAGATCGTAAAGGATCTTTTCC
>DAOVQI010000393.1 GCA_030628785.1 Bacteroidota bacterium | reverse complement strand
TTGAACTTTGGATTTTGAACTTTGGATTTTTTTAATCTCTACGGAATCACCCATATGATAAGGGAAATTTTTGAACTTAGTCACGCTGCAGGCGTGACGATCTCATGATCCGCCATCCCGAAAGCTTTCGGGAGGCGGAGAGTAAATTCCAATACAATAAATTAACCCCTACCACACTACAGAATCAACATCGCATCTCCGTACGTTCCAAACCGGTATTTTTCCTTTATTGCAACACGGTAAGCTTCAAAAAGAAATCTATAACCTGCAAAAGCCGAAACCATCATCAGAAGCGTAGAATATGGTAAATGAAAATTGGAAATCATCTTGTTTGGAACATTAAATTCATATGGAGGGAAAATAAATTTGTTTGTCCATCCATCAAATGGATTCAGATAACCCTGTGTTGAAACCGAACTTTCCAACGTTCGAAGAACGGTTGTTCCAACAGCACAAACACCATTTTTCCTGTCTTTTGCAGCGTTAACAATCTCTGCGGCTTTATCGGAAATGATTATTTGTTCAGAATCCATTTTATGTTTTGTAAGATCTTCCACTTCAACTGATCTGAAATTTCCCAATCCTACATGTAATGTGATTTCAGCAAATTCAATTCCTTTAATCTCAAGCCTCTTTAATAATTCCCTGCTAAAATGCAGACCGGCAGTTGGGGCAGCAACTGCTCCTTCGTGTTTTGCATAAACGGTTTGATATCTTTCCTTATCCTCAGGTTCTACCTCTCTTCGTATAAATCTGGGCAGAGGCGTTTCCCCAAGTTTATACAGTGTGTTTTTGAATTCCTCATAAGAACCATCAAATAAAAATCTCAGTGTTCTGCCTCTTGAAGTAGTATTATCAATTACTTCTGCAACCAGGATATCATTTTCCCCAAAGTACAGTTTATTCCCAATTCTTATTTTCCGTGCAGGATCGACTAAAACATCCCATAATCTTTGGTCCTGGTTCAACTCCCTCAATAAAAACACCTCAATTTCAGCACCCGTTTTTTCCTTATTCCCGTACAATCGTGCAGGAAATACCTTGGTATTGTTAAATACCATAACATCCTTATCTTCAAAATACTCAATTATATTTTTAAAAACCTTGTGCTCAATCTCCTTTGTATCCCTGTGGAGAATCAATAAGCGGGATTCGTCCCTGTTCTTTGCCGGATACTTTGAAATTAATTCATCCGGTAAATGATACTTATATTGCGATAACTTCATAATGGTTAAAACGATTTAAATTATTACTTTTCAAAAAGCAGTAATCTTATACGTAAAAAAATCACTTTTGTTTTATTTTCTTTAACTTTTCTTCAAAAATTTTTATCGTAAGTGCATCTTTCATTTTATAAGGACCAATTTTTGTCCTGGTTAAACGGGTTATGTAGGCTCCGCTTTCCAATATTTTACCTAAATCCCTGGCCAGAGCCCGTATATAAGTGCCCTTACTACACAGAACCCTGATTTCAATGAATGGAAGGTCAAAATTTATCAATTCCAACTGCCGTATAATTACCTTATTTGGTTTTAGCTCAATTTTCTCACCCTTTCTTGCAAAATGATAGGCTCTTTCCCCTTTAATATTTTTAGCCGAAAAGATGGGAGGAACCTGTTCAATTTCACCAATAAACTTTTCAAGGCTTTTTATGATCTTATCCCTGTTTATGTGGGTTATATTATATGTTTTATCAACAGGCGTTTCAAGATCAAATGAAGGAGTTGTTTTTCCAAATTCCAGTGTTGCAGTATATTCTTTATCCAATTGCTGATAATTACTTATTTCCTTTGTTGCTTTTCCTGTACACAAAATCATTAAACCATCAGCTAAAGGATCGAGCGTTCCGGCATGTCCTACTTTGATCTTCTTATAACCTAACCTTCTTATTATTATATTCCTGATTTTCTTAACAAGATCGAATGATGTCCAACCGATGGGTTTAATCAATAACAAAACTTTTCCTGTCTGAAAATCAGCAGTTTCATTTATATCCATGATTCCTGAAGGGTTATCCTAAAAGAATTGAGATTAATCCGAGCAAAAGGCAATAGGCGGAAAAATTAACCAATTTTCCTCTTTTAACAAGATTTATCATCCACTTGCATGCCAGCAAGCCGGAAATAAAGGCAGTAAAAAACCCGATAATTATTGGCATAAGACCAACACCTGCTGCATCTGTAAAATCACCGGAAAATACATCTTTGAGATTGGCTCCAATTACAGGTATCACCACCATTAAAAAAGAAAACTTAGCAACTTCTTCTTTCTTGATTCCCAGTAATAAACCGGTAACTATTGTTGCACCTGATCTGGAAATACCAGGCAATACAGCAAAACCTTGTGAAAGACCGATGATAAATGCATCAAGATAATTCAACTTCTTATTTTTTTCACGAGCAAAGTGGGATAATGCCAGTAAAATTGCGGTTATAACCAACATACACCCTACAAAGCGGATATTTTCCGTAAAGAACTTTTCAATGTTTTCCTGAAAGAAAAATCCGAGAATTCCAACCGGAATCATGGAAATGATAATTTTAAGAATATATTGATTTTCTATATTCCATTTGAAAGTTATGGATCCTTTCAGTAAACAAATAATTTCTTTCCGGAAGACGACTAAAATACTTAAAACCGTTGCACCATGAACGGCAACTGTAAACGCAAGACTATTACCGGATTCAATATTCAGGAAGTATTTCCCCAACTCGAGATGCCCACTGCTACTTACAGGAAGAAATTCAGTCAGGCCCTGTACCAAACCTAGTATTATAGCTTCTATCCAACTCATTTACATAATTAAAGGATTTCTTTTTATATTCAGGATGGTTATTAATTGTTATAAGTTATTTGTTATAAGTTATTTTCTCTCGGTTAATAATTAGTATCTGTCTATAAAGTAGAAGTTTTTCTAATTAAAAGCACCCCTGTACAGTCATACTTCCTTACGGGGCAGGCAAATCGCAAATCACAATGACTAAAATATCAATATTGCTTTTATTAAGAAGGGTTTGGAGTTTTGAATTTGGAACTTGAAATTTATTT
>DAOVQI010000201.1 GCA_030628785.1 Bacteroidota bacterium | reverse complement strand
TAAATTTGAATGATTGTTGAATAAGGCTGAGGCTGAGGCTAAGGCTAAGGAAAAAAAGAAAATAAAGAAGAATTAAATTAATCTAATTAACCTAATTGACCTAATTTCTCCCTCCCAAAGGGATCCCTTTGGGAAAAGGACTCCCATGGAGAGGCTAAGAAACCTTAGCCTTAGCCTCAGCCTTAGCCTTTTATAAGATAAGTTTTATTACATGCACATAACTTATTGTAAATCAATAAACAATCTTGAAATTCCGATACGTAAATCTACTATCATGAAATCTTTTCCAGCCATCTTAATGCTTATAATTATTTCATTTCCTTTGATCGAAGCTCAGGAAATACCAGAATCTCAAGTCTATTTGAATAAATATTTTCCTCCTCCCGAGTCCTCCGGTGGATGGAGAAAAAATACAAATCCCGGTTTTATTGAATCCCTGGGTATCGATACGCAAAAACTTAAAGAATTTGGAGAATGGAATGTAAAAAATAATTGGGATGGTAAATCATTAATGCCAAAAAGCTGCATTGTAATAAAAAACGGATGGATCATTGGAGAGTGGTATGCTGATAAGGATGGAAAAAAAACTTCTGTTGATGAAGGGAAAAACAAAAAGGCCCGTTTAGCATCCAATGGAAAATCTATTTCGATGGCTCTGTTTGGAATTACTGTTAAGGAAAGCGGTAATGGTATTATACCAGGTGATCTTTCATTAGAAAGTAAGGTGTATGAAAAACGCTGGTTACCGGAAGGATTTCCATTATCTGATCCCAGGAAAGAACAGATCTCGTTTGATCAGATATTCAGACATGTATCTGGATTAATGCCTGAAAGTGCAGGAGAAGACAGAGGTGGAGAAAAAAATTCAATAACCTTTATAGTAGGAAAACATCCTGAACATTCAGAATCAGCAAAGTTGTATTATAATCCGGATTGTCCTGAGGAATATTTCCCGAAATCTACCTATTCAAGTGTTGGATTCAGTCATTTTACATTGATATTTAAAAACCTGTATGGGATACCGGCATATCAGGTTTTAGAGAAAAAATTATTGAATCCTGTTGGAATAAAGGATGTAGGGTATTATCCGTACCTCCAACAGGATTATTCAGAATGGCTTAATGAGAATATCAGATGGGTCACTCACGGAGGGTTGTTTCTTACACCGAGAGATTATGCACGTTTTGCCTATTTCTTAATGCATGATGGGAAATGGGGCCACCAACAATTAACAAATGAAGACTGGATAGAACAATTCCGTACAACAGCCGAATACCCTAATATTTGTGGAAACGTAGAAGGAACCTGGACAAGTGGAAAAACCAAACAGGTTGGAAATAAAGGATATTTCCCTGAATATCCGAATGATATGTTTCGAATAGCAGGCTCAGGATTGAATATGGCTTATATTATTCCCTCGTTGGATTTGATTTTAATCAGAACAAGCCAAATATATACGAATAGTATTTGGGATACCAGGGAAAAGGAATTTTTAAACAAATTTTTTAGCGCTATCAAAGATAATGAGACTAATATAACAGGGAAAAAAGTGAAAAGTCCGCATAATGCTTTACCCGGACAAGTTATTAAAGATCCGAATAATCCATCATGGTTAGTTTATAATAAAGATGATAATGAAGACGGATTGTTTGATCCATTTTTCCTCTGTGGTGCCGGTGATCCGGAAGGTTTTTTGTATCGTGGAAAACGAAGAACCGATGGAACCAGAGACGGAGATCAGATGAAACTTATACGGAAGTTAAAGGAAAATGGAGGTAATAGTATTTACTTAATGGCTGTAAGAACCCACGGTGGAGATGCCTGGAAAAGTAAAAAGGAAAATCCTGTGATATATCCTGATGATAAGCATAATCCCTGGATTAACCAGGAGCCGAAAAACGGATTAAATGAAAAAATCCTTGATCAATGGGAAGTATGGTTTGAGGAAATGGATAAGAATGGTTTAATAATTTATTTTTTTATTTATGATGATGCAATTAATGTTTCAGATCAATTTGGATGGTCTTTAGAACCTAATGGTGAATTAGATCCTGATGAAAAAGAATTCATTCAAACTTTGATAAACAGATTTAAACATCACAGGCATCTTATCTGGTGTATTATGGAAGAAGCTCAGGAAATAGGTGAGAACTGGCAGTTGCATACTTCAAAAATTGCAGAAGCCATCCGTGAGGCTGACGATTACCATCATGTAATCGCCAGTCATCAACTTGGGGGGAACATATTTTATCATGCCAATGACCTGAATATCGATCAATTTGCCGTTCAAACAAGTAAAGATGAGGTAATCACTGTTGAAGATCTGCACCAATGGATGCTGAAAGCATGGGAAAATTCAAACGGACGATATAATTTGAACATGTCAGAAGATTACGTTCACGGAAATATTTCCTGTCCAAACCAGGATCGTGAAGAAATCCGGAAAAGAAACTGGGCGGCTGCAATGGCAGGTGCTTATGTTATGGTACTTGGTATGGAAATAGATAATACACCGGAAACGTGGTTACGTGATTGCAGAATATTACAAACATTCTTTGAATCAACTAATTTCAATCAAATGTTTCCCAGTGATTCGCTCGCTTTTGGCGAAACAAACTATGTATTATCTGCCGAAAATTACGATTATATTTTATATTCCTCCGATTCGAAAAATAATCTCGGGTTGAAGCATCTTACCAAAGGAATTTATTCATTTACCTGGTTGGATTGTGTTGATGGTACTAAAAAGTATACTCAAAATGTAGATATTCAGGAGGGTAATTTCACCTGGGAAAAACCTCCCGGCTTTGGCAAAGAAGTCGCCTTATATATTCGAAGAGAAGATAAACGGCCCGAAAAGTAAAAGATGGAAAAGATGATTCAGTTGTTGCTAAAATAATTTTAATTGTTAAATAGTAATTATTCGTCTGACCACTAAAATACTTAATGCTTCCAAATAAACCATAATATCATATGAATTATCTAAATCTATTCTACTAACTTAGCAGTACTAGTGGTCTGACGAATATAAGTTACGACAAGGTGCGAAGTGACGGGCAAGGATATAAAAACAACTACAACCCTATTATTCGTCTGACCACTAAAATACTTAATGCTTCCAAATAAACCATAATATCATGTAGAATAATCTTAATCTATGCTACTAACTTAACAGTAGTAGTGGTCTGACGAATATAAGAACACCTATTCTATCACTGCAAACCAACCACCTTTATCCGGAGCCGTTATTTCCTGATAATTGCCGCCTTTGAAAATTGATTCGCTACCCCATTCCCCACTATTAACACTGATCCATTTTATAATAAAGGATTTATTGTATTGCCTCAAATCCAACTTGACAGTACCACCGTCAGTAAAATAGATCACATATTTTTCTCCCTCTTTTGCCGAAAGATATGCCTCATCCGGTTCCCTGTCGGACAGGAGGTCCATTCTTGGTCTAACTTCCCATAAGTTTGTAACGGTCTCTATTTTTCTCACAGCTTTAATTGTGGCTTTTGATTTATCATTTAAACCATTGCCATGCAGTGGCCTGTGATGGCGCACTGAGGCACATCCACCAATAACATTCCGGCAAAACCGTTCGACGCCATCTTCATTGGAACCGGAACCCCAGCTTGAATTTTCTCCTCCGTATATCTTGGTGTTATTAACCGGACGTAAAGGGAATTTATCTCTTTCTTTTAATATCCATTGCAGGGTATCCCAATGTGCCTGATTGAAATTCCTGCTGTTTATCTGCGAAATATCTATGAAAGTATAAACATCAGATTGGTTTAATACCTGTTGGCATGCACGGCATTCTTGCGGTCTGAAAAACAGGTCAAACATATCTGTTAAGTAAATTTGTATGTCTTTTTCATCAGCTATATTTTCTATGTATCTTATCCAGTACTTCCCCCATTCCGGTGGAGTACTTGTTTCATTGTCCATACAATATAAAACATTGCCATAGTCTAATGAATATGATAATAGCCTGTCAATAAATCTTTCCTGATATGATCTTATAATATCGAGGTTTTTATTATACATCGGCATTCCCGGGATAGAGTGAAAGAAAGGTTGTTTATCTGAGGCAGGATGTTTTGGGTATTCTGTTTCTAATCCTGTTTCTTCTACAGTATAATTTATATTATTTTCAGGGTTCCATGGGTTTTTTTTCCAGTTGTCCCTGGAGTAATCAAACCTGTCCCAGATTTCAAGCTGGACAATAATATCCCTTTCATCGGTTAATTTTAGTAGATTTTCAAATCGTTGCCAGTATTCCTGCCCCCATTTATCCAGATCATATTTTCCGTCTTGTTGTCTGAAATAAGGCCAGACATCTCCTGAGTCCCTGGAACTCATTGTATTACGGATATAATTTCCGCCGACTTCATGTAATTCATCTAAATGTTCTTTCAAATTTTGCGATTGAAAGAGATTATCGTTTTTCGATCCCCCAAGCAGAAGTACCGGCTGTCCTTTATGTTCCCAATATCTTGGATTTTCAGAATACGGTTTTAAATAGCTTGTTTTCATGGTATTGTCTGCAATGTCTTTGTGCCCTGAGGTACAACTATTGCCAAATACGAACAGTATAAATGGTAAATAAATTAAGTTTTTCATGATTGATATATTTTTAAATGACTAAAATTTAAAATGTCTAAAATCCTTACTTTCATTCTCTGTTAACAAATCTTCCTGACCTCAATTCCAAGCAAAGCGCCAAGTTTATCTATCTTATTTGCGATATGTCCCACTCCAATAGCACAGTGGTGTGCAGGTCCGGCTTTCGACCACTCATCTACGAAGGTTCTGGCGCCTATCGAGAAGCGGTACCTGCTGTTCGTGTTGCCGATGTTAAGGACGGGTCCGGGTACCGATTTCCCTTCGGCAACCAATAGTGACAATTTTCCATTTCCATCCTGAACAACCGAAAGGACAGTAACAGGTCCATGTTTAACCGTCATCTGAATAGACAGTCCTTTCCCCGGCTTGCCATGATAAATGGGCAGGGGCACTAAGCCCACAGACCCCTCAGCGATAGCAGGGTGAGCCGGACCATCGTGTCCTAATAAAACAACATCGTCTTCAAAATCCATTAAATAAAACTCGGAAAAGGATCCGCCTATACCAAAAGCATCCAGAATTTTCATAGCCTGAACATTTTTCACCTCATATTCACCGGCAACAGGCACATTATGGCCTGTAAGCAAAGTGTTCCCGGCAATGATTGAGGTGGCAATATTTTCATAGTCAGGATCTCCTTTCCCTTCAAAAAAGTAGGCAATTGCTCCCAAATCTTTTAGTTTAACCATCTCGTCCAGTGCACAGGATGTTCTCGCTGCACGGTCTATTTCAACCCTCTCACATTCAGGGGATACTTCAAATTCCATATGAAACTGTTTAACCTTCTTTTCAATCGCGTTGTTTACTACAGCATCTCTGATTTGCTTTAATTCGCCAACTTCGATGATCTCAAAATGATTCCCGAAAACGGCTGATTGCTGTGTGAGATCGCTGTAAACATCAAGCATCCCACCATAGTAATTGCCAATTATACCAACACGGTTTTCCCTCATAACAATTCTGACCTTTACAGCATCGACCCAATTTTCAATTTCGGTCCACGCTATCGGATCTTGCAAATACCCTGTAACCAAAAAAAAGTCAATACCTGACCGGTTGAATACTGATGCAATCTCCGGAACAGTACATGCCTGACAGTGTGCCAGCCATTCACCTGTCATTTTACCGCGATCATTTATCGCATTAAAAGCTTTGTAATCAATTGTAGCTACTGGTTGTAAATTGAGAACAATAACCGGTACTTTCATTTTCTGCACAACCGCGAGAACCGTTGAAGAAAGGGCATAGGTCGAAATATTCAGGAATATCAGTTCAACATCCTCAGATATGAACTTTTTTGCTGCTGCACCAGCCTTTTCAGGATTGTCAACTATCCCTGCATCAACAATATCAACTTGAAAAGAAACCAGACGATTTTTAATTTCCGAATGGTAAGCTTTTAATTTGTTAAGTAATCCATCAAACTGTGGCCAGTATGTATCAAGTCCGATACCAAATAATCCGATTTTTACCATAGTCTTTCTTTATAATAACGATTGAAAATGCTAGTTTTAATGTAACTTATCAGTTATGCGAATAACCAAAGTGTCAATGTGTTATTTTTTCTTATTAATCCACATACCTTTAATTTGTAGTATCGGAATTTACTCTCCGCCAGCTGGCGGATCATGAGATCGCCCCGCCCAGGCGGGGCTAAGTTCAAAAATTTCCCTTATCATATGGGTGATTCCGTAGAGATTAAAAAAAATCCAAAGTTCAAAATCCAGAGTTCAAAATAAATTCCAAACCCCAAATCCCAAGTTCAAAACTATTGCTT
>DAOVQI010000173.1 GCA_030628785.1 Bacteroidota bacterium | reverse complement strand
GTTTTTAGTAGAACTTTTTCTGAAACAGTTGCAGGTTACAGGTTGCGAGAATTTTTCATCTGTAACCTGGAACTTGTAACCCGTAACAGAAATTTTTGTTTATTACCTTGCACCCAGTATCAAGTAATTAACATATAACAAAGAGAGCCTTGAAAACTGAATAGTTATGAAAGTTTATAAAAAAACAACCACTCAAAAACTTATTACCGGTTATTATCCCCTTAACGCTTCAGCGCCACCAACAATTTCGAGTATTTCTTTTGTAATAGCTGCCTGTCTGGCTTTATTGTAATGGAGGGTTAATTCACGTATCAATTCTGTAGCGTTATCGGTTGCATGGTGCATGGCCGTCATCCTGGCGCCTTGCTCGGAAACATAAGAATCCAATATTGCCTTGTAAAATTGTATTTTTAAAGCCCGGGGTATTATTTTTTCGATGATGTGATCCTTATCAGGTTCAAATATATAATCCAGGTTTCTGGTTTCTTTATCATGTGTCAAATCTATCTCAATGGGTAAGAATTGTTCAACGGTTAGAATTTGAACAGCAGCATTCTTAAACTGGTTATAAACCAATTTAATTTTATCGTATTTAGCATTCAGAAAATCGTTTATGGTTTGCTCGGCTAACGGAGCCACCTTGTCAAAACTCAGATCATCAAACAATTTATTATACGAAGCAACAACCTGGTATTTCTTCGATTTCAGTAATTCCGTTCCTTTTTTACCGATGGCTAAAAATTGAAGATTTCCTTTTTGCAACAGGTCCGTGTAAGTTTCATGTGCTAATTCTAACGATTGCCTTATTACATTGGCATTAAAAGGCCCACATAATCCCCGGTTTGATGTAACAACCACGATCAATACCTTTTCCGTTTCTCTTTCGTGTGTAAAGATATTTTCTTCATTTTCCTCAAAATCTTCGTTGAGACTTGCCAGTACTTCATAGAGCTTATTGGCGTATGGCCGTAATTGAATGATTTTGTTCTGTGCCTTTCTGAGTTTTGAAGCGGCAACCATTTTCATAGCAGAGGTAATCTTACGGGTCGATTTTACCGATGCAAGTCTTGTACGTATTTCTTTCAAGCTTTCCATACATATATCTCAATGGAAATCAGTTAATTTAGTCAATATCTTGATATTTGGAAGCTATTTCCAGGGCAACTTTTTCCATGGTATTGGCTGCTTCATCAGTGAGGGTTCCTTCCTTAATGGAATCCAAAATATCTTGATGTTTTAGTTCAAGATACTCGATAAATTCTACTTCAAAATCTTTTATTTTTTCAACCGGGACATCTTTAAGCAATGCTTTTGTTCCGCAAAATATAATGGCAACTTGTTTTTCGACAAGGACAGGTGAATACTGCCCTTGTTTCAGGATTTCAACGTTCTTAGCCCCTTTATCCAGAATGGCAAGGGTTGCGGCGTCCAGGTCAGAACCGAATTTTGCAAAAGCTTCCAGTTCACGGTACTGAGCCTGATCGAGTTTCAGGGTTCCGGCAACCTGTTTCATTGCTTTGATCTGGGCAGCACCCCCAACACGGGAAACCGAAATACCCACATTAATAGCAGGTCGAATACCGGTATTAAACAAGTCGGGTTCCAGAAATATCTGTCCATCCGTAATGGAAATGACATTGGTTGGAATATAAGCGGAAACATCTCCTGCCTGTGTTTCAATGATGGGTAATGCTGTTAGTGAACCACCCCCTTTAACCATATGCCTGATGGAGTCAGGAATATCGTTCATTTTAGAAGCAATTTTGTCGGATTCAATAATTTTCGCAGCTCTTTCAAGCAAGCGCGAATGCAGATAGAATACATCCCCAGGGTAAGCCTCCCGTCCCGGAGGTCGTCTTAAAAGGAGGGAAACCTCGCGGTAAGAAACTGCCTGTTTGGACAAATCATCATATATGATTAAGGCAGCCCTTCCTGTGTCTCTGAAAAATTCACCTAATGCTGCTCCTGCGAACGGTGCATAAAATTGGGATGCAGCCGGATCGGAAGCATTAGCGGAAACAATGATCGTATAATCCATTGCTCCATAATCCTCGAGAGTCTTGGCAATGGTTGCAACCGTTGAGCCCTTTTGTCCAATGGCTACATAAATACAATAAACAGGCTTCCCTTGCTTGTAAAATTCTTTCTGATTTATTATGGTATCGATAGCAATGGCCGTTTTCCCGGTCTGACGGTCACCAATAATCAATTCGCGCTGTCCCCTGCCAATCGGTATCATGGCATCAATGGCCTTTATACCGGTTTGAATGGGTTCATTTACAGGTTGCCGAAAGATTACTCCCGGCGCTTTCCTTTCAAGAGGCATTTCATATGTCTTCCCCTGAATAGGACCTTTACCATCCAACGGTTCACCCGTGGTTGATATAACGCGCCCCAGAAGCCCTTCTCCTGCATGGATAGAGGCAATTCTTCCGGTTCTTTTAACAATATCTCCTTCTTTTATTTCTTCGGATGAACCTAAAAGAACGACACCAACATTATCTTCCTCAAGGTTTAAAACAATAGCTTCTATTCCATTTTCAAACTCGATTAGTTCATTTGCCTGAACTTTTGATAACCCATAAATCCTGGCAATGCCATCTCCAACCTGTAAAACAGTACCAACCTCTTCAAGTTCAATATCCAGTTGAATTCCTTCCAGTTGTTTCTTAAGGATTTTTGAAACTTCTGCCGGTTTAATGTGCGTCATTATTAAATATGTTTTAATCAGGTTAGTATTTTCCTGTGAGTTCTCTTTTAATCTTTTTTAGCTCTGAAGACACGCTTGCATTCAACAAATGATCTTCTATTCTCAAAACAAAACCCCCTATAAGACTTTCTTCAACCTTTCCAACTAAATCAACTTTTGTTTTGTAAGCTTTGTTAATTAAATCGATGATTCTGTTCCTGACTTCCCGGTCAACCGGAGTTGCCGTTGTTAATGTAGCTGAAGTAATTCCTTTATGCTTCTTGTACACACTAATAAATCTGTGTGCAATAGCCGGAATAAATGTTTCTCTTTTATTTAATATGATCAGGTCGAGGAAATTAAGGGTAAGTTTACTTACATCCAGCCTAAATACTTCACGCACAATAACCTTTTTATTTGATGCGGGAATTATCGGACTATGAAACAAGTCCATTAATTCACTTACCTGCCGGCATATATTAGCTACAAATACAAAATCATTATGGACCTTATCCAATACCTTTTTTTCTTTAGCCGACAAAAAAAGTGCCTTTGCGTATCGTACTGCAATTTTGCTGTCGTTCATGATAAAGACCTAACCATCAAATCCATCGAACCGGATTACAGGTTAATTAAACCTAATTTCGTTTAAGAGTTTATCTATCAATTCTTTTTGATCCTCTTTCCCGGCAAGTTTTTGTTTTAAAATTTTCTCAGCAATCTCAACAGAGAATGTTGCAACTTGGTCTTTAATATCTGCAATAGCTGCTATTTTCTCATTTTCAATGCTTAAACGGGCTGCCTCAATGATTTTATCGGCTTCTTCAGAGGCCTGTTCTTTGGACTCCTGAATCATTTTTTCTTTTACCTGTCTGGCTTCCTTTAGCAGGCCATCCCTCTCGACTTTTACTTTCCTGATAATTGCTTCATTATCAGCCTCCAGTTTTATCATTTCTTCCTGAGCTTTTTCGGCCGATAACAAGGCATCCTCGATAGAATGTTCCCGCTCCTTCAAAGCATTTAAAATGGGTTTCCAGGCAAATTTTTTAAGTATCCACAATACAATTCCAAAGGATACAATCATCCAAAATAGTAAACCAAGTTCCGGAGTAACAAGTTCCATATTTAATGTTTTAATATTTTCTTAAACCATTTTTTAATAAAGACTTTACAGTTCAACCAATCGTTGAACTGCAAAGCCTTAATCTTTTCTTTACTGTGTGAAAAGAATCAGCAAACAGACAACAACCGCGAAAAAAGAAACTCCTTCAATCAGAGCTGCCGAAACGATCATATTGGCACGTATGTCTCCTGCCGCTTCGGGCTGGCGGGCAGTAGCTTCAACTGCTGTCGCGCCTATCCGCCCGATACCCATACTCGCAGCAAAAGCTGCAGATGCTGCTCCAAATGCAGCGCCCAATTTCCCCAACGCTGCACCAGCAGCGACCTGTAATAAAACTGATAAAGTGATCATAATAAAATAGATTTGGTTAAAAATATATTAATGATGTTCTGCTGTTGCCATACCAAAATATAAAGCAGATAATAAGGTGAAAACATATGCCTGAATAAGGGCTACCAGAAGCTCCAGAAAGGTCATAAATATTGTAAATAGTATAGATAAGGGTGAAACGCCGAATCCTAACATCACCTGCATATCACCGAAAACAAAAATAAGAGAAAAAAAACCAAGTGCAATAATATGACCAGCAGTGATGTTTGCAAAAAGACGGATCATCAGAATCAACGGTTTGGTTAACATCCCGATGATTTCAATAATCGGCACAAGAGGAATAGGTATCTTCAGCCAAAAAGGAACTTCTGGAGAGTTGAAAATTTCCTGCCAATAAAATTTATTTCCATTAATCGCTGTAACAACAAAAGTAAAGGCTGCCAGAGCCATTGTTACTGTGATATTACCTGTAACATTGGCGCCACCCGGGAAAATGGGTATCAAACCCATCATGTTGTTTATCCAAATAAAGAAAAACAGGGTAAGAAGGTACGGCATAAATTTCTCATATTTCTTTTCCCCTATGGAAGGTATGGCAATCTCATCCCGTATAAAAAGGATAATGGGTTCCACAAAATTCTGAAGGCCTTTGGGGGCTTTACCCTGATTGTTCTTATACACCCTTGCCACTGAAATAAAAACCCAAAACATCAGGATAATACAAATGTAAATCGCAAAAACGTTTTTTGAAATGGATAAATCTATGGGCCGGATATCCGTACCATCCTCCATAAGTTCTACAACCTTCCCTTCATACTTTCCCTCATGTGCAATTTTAAACCCCTTGTATGAATTATGACCATGGTGGAACTTGCTGGAAAAAAAGATATTCAGCCCCTTTGTCTTACTATAAACGATAACAGGTAAGGGAATGCTTAAATGAAAATCCTTATACGTTAGAATGTGCCAATCGTAAGCATCTTTTATATGATCAAAGATGAAATCGCCAGGTTTAAATCCTTTATTTTGTTCTTCACTTTTTGCCTGATGGGTATGTTCCTCTGTTTCTTGCAAAGCAATGGTATAGCCAAAAGCAGGAGATAGGTTTAAAATAATAATAATAACAAATATTGCTGAAAATCCAGAATTGCAAGTCATTCAATAATCTTTGAATATTAACAAAAATAATGAAAAAAATTAAAATCTGCCGGAAACAAGGAATTTAATGATGAGTAACTCTTTTTAAATGGGAAAGAATGGATGAAATTTCAAAAATGGTGAAAACCAAATAGACAATAAGAAAAGTAAGTAAAAAAGGCGCTGAATCCTGCTTACTAATTATCAGATAAATAATCATAATAAACAGATAAATCATCATTTTCAATCCTGTCAGCATTAAGAACCGGTTAACTAACTTCTTTGGTTCCTTTCGGGCTGTCTTTAATAATATTGCATGAATTACCGTGGTGAACAGGAAAATAAATAAAAGAACAAAAGGTAGAATAACCTGGTAATACGGATTAAATACCCCGGTAAAAAGAAAATACCCAATTACAGCAAGTAAAAGAATGATGAAAAATCCCTGAACAATAAACTTTTTTAATGGGCTCAAGATGATTTAGGATTTTATTAAAATTAAAGGAAGTCTTTTATTGCTATATATATTGCCAGAAAAACCGAAAGTGTTGAAAAAAGAACAATAAATACCGGGAATCCCAAGTGTACAATCTCATCCAGTTTTAAACCTCCAAACACCCCAAGCAAAATAATAACAATCATCTGGATTGCTATATTAGTGTATTTCACATAGGAATTAATTTGTTTTTTGTTCTTCCGCTGGTTTGAATTCCCGTTTGAATGTTTGTTTTGGTGGTTCATGGATAGTTATTTCTTCACTCATATTGCAATTCCCGGTAAATTTAGATCCCGGTTCAATGGCCAACTTATTGGTTTGCATGTCACCGTTCACCCGGGCAGTAACTTTCAATGATAATAATTGAGAAACGATCAATTTCCCCTCAACGGTACCGGAAACATCAGAATTTTTACAGGAAATTTCTCCTTTTACCTTTCCTGTTTCGCCGATAACCACTTTCCCTTTTGTTATTAAATTACCGTTTAATGTTCCATCTATACGGATATCCCCATTGGAATTAATATCCCCTGTAATTTCTGTACCAATACCAATCAGGTTTATTGCATTGTTTTCAGTCTCGTTATTCTTTGCCATGGAATTAAAATGAAATTTTGTTTCGTTTAATGTGTAAAGATAATAAAATAAGAAGATTATATGTTTACTAAGAATTAACTAAGATTAATCGTTTTTATTGTATTTGCAGAACCTTAGTTGTTTAGGGAACAATTTTTCGTGATTCCCTGGGCTTTCCAATCTTCATTGTTTTCATCTGAAACATACATTTCCATAGAAAACATATCAAATCTATATTAGTTCTACGTATCGGAATTTCAAAATTGTTTATTGATTTACAATAAGTTATGTATATATAATAAAACTTTTCTTATAAAAGGCTAAGGGCGCCTACGCTAAAGCTTCAGCGACAGCGTGCTGAGGCTAAGGCTAAGATTTCTTAGCCTCTCCATGGGAGTCCTTTTCCCAAAGGGATCCCCTTGGGAGGACAAATTATATCTAATTACTACCCTT
>DAOVQI010000409.1 GCA_030628785.1 Bacteroidota bacterium | reverse complement strand
TCCAATTCCGATTCCGGGGTTATTTTGGTATTGTCAAGTTCGATAGTTACTTCTCTCCCATGCAGGAAATAGGTAACATAATGCTGCCGGCCACCGGCAATAGAATACCAATCCCAGCCATTAGTAATTCCATCATTAAACCCTGTCATGTACCCCGTGCTGTAATTTTGAACGGTATCAGCATATTCATGGGAAATAAACTGAAAAAAATCGTCATCGGGGTGCCGTCTTGACCATGTATCCCACGGGTAATTCACAACCTCGGCACCTGAATGAAAATTAGCTGATAATATAAAATTATGTTTCTCCATAAAATCCATCATTACTATCGTTTCAGCCTGATAATCATTCCCATCAGGATGAGGTCCGTCTTCAGGATCAGGAAAATTCCGGTTTAAGTCAACGCCATTTGTATTTCTTCGTGTAGCTCCGTATATGGTATGGTTGCCTCCCGCATATGTGCCATCCGGATTAGCCAGTGGATTAATCCATATCTCAATTTCATCCACTAAACTTGTTGCAAGGTAGTCTGATCCGTAATTATTTAACAGATAATCAATATATCGCAACATTAAAACATACCCTCCCGTTTCATCACCATGCATGGTTGAAGAAAATAGAAATTCAGGTTCATCTTCCTTTTCATTCACATTATCAGAAATCTTTACAAACAGGATATTTCTCCCTTCCTCGCTGTATCCTATTGTATCCAACCAACACAAATCTGGATAATCCCTTGCAAATTTCTTCATCAGGGAATCATACTGTTCATAGGTAGGATATGTTTGCCAATCCTGAAGGACTTTTAGGCTTTTACTTGTTTCTATTGTTTTTTGGAAAGCAGGTGGAATAACTTTAAAATCAAGATTAAATTTCAGGAATTGGTATAATTCTTTCTCATTCACATTTCCAAATACCATATTATTATTTACACTGGTAACAGATATTATTTTTGAGATGGTGTGAATTAAGTTCTTATCCTTGAGTTCAAAATAAATATCTACCTCTCCCCTCTCTTTTATAAACTTAAAAGCGTCTTCAACTTCACTTATATTCTTATTCTGTCCAAACAATCCACCCTGGTGGAACATCAGGAATAACAACATTAATATTATGTATCTATAATTCATTTTTGGGTTTTTGGTTCTCGATTTTCAGTTTTCAGTTCTCAGTTTTCGGTTTCGGTTACAAACACAAAATTCTCCTCCTTAGATAAGGAGGAGTACCCCGGCGACAGCCGGGGGGAGGTGGTCTGACCAATTATTTCCTCAATTTTATGTCTACTACCCCGTCCCCCCGCCAAACACTGCCAGGTCAGGAAGACGCTGGCAGGTTATTCCCAGCTTAAATGTTGTGTTGGTGCATATAGCCGAATACAATTTGGCCGGTTTTCAGTTCTGGTCTAAAATTTTCATCTTTTTCTCTTTCCCGAAGTGATGCTTTCGGCATATCTTTTGTACATTCCAGGTTTTAAGTAACCAGTTAAAAACGACTCGGAGAGTCGTTCTACAATCCCGTCCTCAACGCTCTGCTCTTCGCTCTCTGCTCTCCTTCTACACATTAAACCGAATATACAAAATATCTCCGTCCTGCACGATATAGTTTTTTCCTTCGATATATTGTTTACCAGCTTCCCTGCATGCCTGTTCCGATCCAAGTGATACAAAATCTTCATACTTCATCACCTCTGCCCTGATGAATCCTCTTTCCATATCACTATGGACAATACCGGCTGACTGTGGGGCAGTCGTGCCCTTCTTAAACGTCCAGGCTCTGATCTCCCTGGAATTCATGGTAAAAAATGTCTGCAAATTTAACAGTTTATACGCAGATCTAATGAACTTGTTAACTCCGGGTTCACTCAAACCAATATCCGTCAGGAATTCCATTCTGTCTTCCGGGTCGTCAAATTCAGCGATTTCAGCCTCCAATCCTGCTGCAATTACTATAACTTCTGCTTTTTCATCCTCAACGGCTTTCTTAAACTCATCGACATAAATGTTTCCCTTAACAGCAGATGCTTCATCTACATTACATACATACAAAACCGGTTTTGAGGTCAACAGGAATAAATCATCAACGATTTCTTTATCTTTTTCATTAACCGGTACCGTCCTGGCTGAACCAAGCCCTTCGATGTGCTCCTTGTAAACACTTAAGACCTCCATCTCTTTGCCAGCATTTTTATCACCAGCTTTTGCAACTTTTTCGAGCTTCTTAATCTTTTTTTCTATGATTTCCAGATCTTTTATCTGCAGCTCAAGTTCAATGGTTTCCTTATCCCTAACCGGATCAATTGATCCTTCAATATGAGTCAGGTTTGGATCATCAAAGCATCTCAGTACGTGTATTAGCGCATCCGTATTTCTAATATCACCAAGAAATTTATTTCCTACTCCTTCACCTCTGCTCGACCCTTTTATAAGTCCGGGTATATCAAGAATTTCAACAGTAGTTGGAACGACTTTTTCAGTTGTGTATAATTTTTCTAATTCGTATAACCGATTATCAGGGACAACGATCCTGCCAATATTTGATTTATCCGTACTAAAAGCAAACCGGGTTGTTTCGGCTTTTGTATTTGAAATACAATTGAATAAAGTAGTCTTGCCTGTGTTGGTTACTCCTATAATTCCACACTGTAGTGTCATATTGTATCAGTTTACATTTCAATAACGTAAAATTACACTTTTCATGAATAGAATTGCAATTTAACATTTGGTTTATGGTTCCCGGTTCTCGGCCTGCCCCGTGAAATGCGACGCCT
>DAOVQI010000101.1 GCA_030628785.1 Bacteroidota bacterium | reverse complement strand
CAGGTAGCTTTGGCAGATATTATGATTGCGCTCCAGGAAAAACGATCAGTTCCGGAACTAAAGAAATTACTCGAAAAAAGGGACCTTAATGAAACCGCGAAAGAGAGACTTGAACAAAGCATTAAAACATTAATATAATGGAATATTGGAATAATGGAATAGTGGAATGATGGAATGTTGTGCCAAAGGCATTCCTGCGGAAGAATAATGGAATGTTGGAGTAAGAAATGAATAAATAACTGACTAATTAACCCAAGTTACGGGTTAGCTGTCATTCATAAATCGGTATCCACTTAGCGGATTTTAAAGAGTCAATTAGTATTTGATACGACACTAGTTCCGAAGGAATGCATTCTTCCATTGGAATGCCTTCAGCAGGCACAACTTAAAATAATTATATATGAAAAATAAAATATTTATTACAGCACTTCTTCTTATGTGCTTTTCTTTACTGTCTTTTGCAGAGGAATATAAAGAAAAGATCAAAAAGGAACTTCAATTTAAAGAACCGGGTGAAAAGAACCTTCTGATGGTAAAAAATATGAATGGGCCTATTTATATAGAGGGATACTCAGGTAATAGTGTTTTGGTGGAGGTTGAGAAAATAATCAGGGCTGATTTGAATAAAGACCTGGAAGAAGGGAAAAACGACATTCAGTTGGGTATTATTGAAACGGGAGACAGCATCATCCTTTATGTGGATTCACCTTATTCCATACTGAAGAGAAAACACGGTAAAATATCCTATCACTGGGATTGGGATGATTCAGATTATGATTATGATTTCAGGTTGAATTTTACGATTAAAGTCCCATATGGAACAACACTTAAAGTTTCGACTATAAATAATGGGGATGTCAGCATCAATGATCCACGGGCCAGAGTTTATGCAGGCAATGTAAATGGTTCGATTTATCTGAAAGATATCTCCGGTGTTACAAAAGCCAATACGGTGAACGGAAAAATTGAGGCAAATTATACCCGAAATCCGGAGGGGGATTGTTCCTACTCAACGGTAAACGGTGATATTACCCTGATCTTTTTACCGGATCTGTCAGCCGATGTTACATACAAAACCCTGAATGGCGATTTTTATACCAATTTTGACAACATTGAATATTTAGCTAATAAAGTGGAAACAGTGAAGAAGGAAACGGAAAAAGGAACATCATATAAGATTGAAAAGAATCCGGCTTTCCGGATAGGTGACGGTAATATTCAACTAAAATTTAAAACCATTAACGGTGATATGATCATTAAAAAATTACGTTAAATTAAAATCATAAAATCATGAAAACAATAAAATCAATTTTCCTAATTGTGCTTGTGGCACTTTTTTCTACATTGATCATTGACGCGCAGGAAACAGATAAACAAGAGCTGGTTATTCCACTTAGTAAACCAGGTGAGTCTGGAACTTTGGAATGTAGCCTGATTAACGGTTCGATCGAAGTTATAGGTTATAATGGTAATGATGTTGTAATTCAAGCTGTACAGAGGAGTATACAAGTAAAATCAAAACAAAAGGAAGAAGAAGTTTCAGAAGAAAAAACGGAAATAAAAGGATTAAGAAAAATCTCTGCTGGATCTTTTGATTTAAGGGCTGAAGAGAAGAATAATAAAATAGAGGTTAGTTCCAAGACCTTTAATCAAACAATTGATCTTACTATACAAGTTCCTCACAAATTTACCCTTATTGTAAAAATAGTCAACAGAGGCAATATACAGGTTGATAACATTGAAGGAAACCATGAAATAAAAAATGTTAATGGAAGTATTCATCTTAATAATATTTCCGGTTCGGTATTAGCCAATACGGTTAACGGGAAAATATCCGTTGTTTTTAATACGATCGAACCTGATACGCCTATGTCGTTTACCAATATGAATGGAGATATTGATATAACTATGCCTGCAAATGTGAAGGCAATTGCCAAAATGAAATCGACCATGGGAGATATTTATACCGATTTTGATATGGAAATTGAAAGGCGAAGAGTTGAAAAAGATGATTCTGAGGAATCAGGCACATATAAAATATCCATTGAAGACTGGATTGACGGAAAAATCAATGGGGGAGGACCCGAATTTACTTTTAGGAGTTTTAACGGTAATATTTACCTCAGGAAGAAGCAATAGAACTGCATTATGACTAGCCCCCGGCTTCAGCCGGGGGATTGGAGAGACTGATGTGACTGGTGGCGCAACTGCCATCGCTGCCAGGAGGTAAAAGCTATATATGCGCCACAATATGCTAGCCTATCCAGATTTTTCAGAAGGCTCACGATTATAACTTTCTAGCATAAGGTTCGAGATAACTAGGCATTTCTGCTCTGATCCATGGAACGGTTTTTCCCTCCTTATCCGTCGGACCGACTGAAGCGGTCGGACGGTTCTCCCTGCACAACCGTCTGAACAGAATGGCTTACAAGCGGACAAAGAGAAAAAGCCCATGGATACCATTTCCTCTTTCTGTTTTTAGTGCTCTTGGCAGGCACAGACCTGGAAGTATTATCCCGAAACATTGACCCTGAAAGGGTCTAACAATAATATCCCCAGGCGAAGCCTGGGGTGATGATGTTGTAGGCAAAAAACTGGTCCAACTACCTCAGCTCATCAGGGAGAAATCGCTCTATGGACCGAAATAGAAAAGCCTCACTATTATCTACCTTTTGTGAAAAGTTGATAGTCAGGGCACGAACTGGAGTCGTACCCTGACGAGAAAGGGAATTACTCTCCAAATTTAAAATTAATCCTAAATCCGAATCTGCTGTACTTCCCATTTTCAAATCCGAAGAAGATGCCTGCATCAGCTACCAGGAAAATATCACTTAACCCGTATCCCAGCTCCATATAATGGTTAAAATCGGGCAAATGTAAATAGCCGGCATAAAGATTTTCCCGCCATAATCGCTGGCTGAAAAAAGGTAAACGTTTTAGGACTAAAAAGGGTGTGGAATATTGCAGGTGTGCTTCAATAAAATACTCTGGTGTACTGTATCTGTAATACTCTAAAAGCATAAAGGCATTCTGAAAACCATTAAACTGAACAGGGATCTCATGTGTGTTAAAATGCTTGAAATCAGGGAAATGGATGTGTTTTTGATTCAGGTACCTGCCGGTTTTAACATTCCAGCCTAGCTCTGAAAAGATACCCAAATCTACCGTTTGGTCCATGCCAAATTCCAGGTAATCAAAATCCGCTGAACTTTGGAAAATATCTTTTACTCCTTTAGTGTATATAATTCTAAAAGTCGGGTAAATGGAATTTACCATTGTCTTCACTCCGTTTTTTATCCGGTAGAAATATTGGGGTGTATAGTTGATGTTGAGTGTAAACGAAACACTTTTTTGATCATACAACGGATAGTCTGACAAGTAGGGATTATCGGGCAGGTTAGCTGAATATTCACGTGTTTCACGGTAGAAGAAAGAAAAATCGGTGGAATTTTCAATGTGATTCCTGTCGGAATAATTGAAATGTGTAATCAATTGTACTCCATTTGCCAGATCGAACTCATTTTTTAGATTTAGAAAAGTTTGTTCGAACAGCTTTATATAGTTTTTCCTGAAATACAGTGAGCTTATGGTATTCAGACCTGGACTCATACCGGATTCGGAATTAAAATCATTCGCTCCTTTTCCGAATTTCAGAACAACTTTTCCCCGGTTCAAGGGGGCATATGAAAGCTGATTTTCAATTTTCCAAATAATTGCTTTGCGGTTAAAAGCATAACCTACAGTAGGACTAATCCGATAAAACCTGCCTGGTTTAAATTTTTTGGTCATGCTAAATCCCTGATGAATACTCCAGCCATCCACGGTATTAAAACCAACATTGTTTAAACCAAGCAAACCTTTATAATGAAATGTTAGTGCAGAGTCTTTCGAATAAAAGGTCTTTCCACCCAGCAAGTTTTCCAATAATTTCGTTTTTCTTTTTTTTCCATCGTTGGTAGTATCGGCTTCATCTGGTTTCCCGGATACTGCCAATTCAATGGAGTCCCTGATCTTATATCCAAAAATTTCGTCTTTTGTTAAAGGGACAGGACGGATCCTTGTCCAATAAATACTGTCTTTTTTATCTGCATCCTTTTCAATTTCATACGTTGTCTTTTCTTCGATCTCCAATGTTTTTTCTTCTTTTTTCTCCAACTTTTCAGATTCCTGTTTCGATAAGCGGGCCAGCTTTATCATATCCCTGGTGGTCATATCTTCCTTGTTCAGGATCTTTTCAATTTTACGAGTGGATTTTGATTGTTCCTGTTCCCTGGGAGTTTGATATGTTACTGTGTCATAGTATTTCTTTTCAATTTCTTTAAAAGCTACAGAATGTGTTAATTGTTCGTTTATAGTAATACCTGAATATTTTACTGAACCTGCAAATTTTATGTTAATCTTAATGCCTATAACTGAGGCATCTACTTCAATATTATGACTAACGGGTAACCAGACAAACTCTTCAACAGGTGAATAGATCTGTTTTATTCTGTACGGGCCAACGAAAGTTTTCTGGATCAGGTCAGCACTGTGAATGTTCCACAAGTCATCAACAATATATATGTAACCACTGAATAATTGCTGGCTTTTTCTGCGGGGGATACTTTTATTTTATTAATAGAATAGTCGCCCTCGGATGTACCACCTTCGTATCTGAATTTGTAATGAGTGAAAGCATTTGGGGCAAGAGGTGAAATAGCCATGTCAATCGTTGGTTGGTATAAACTGCTTTTTATAAACCCCATTGGATTAACATCAACATTTTCAGGAAAAGAAGTATTGAAAGAAATTACTTTCTGATCATATTTGTCCGGTGCATTAAACTGAATTTCATTCAATGATTCTTCTACATAGGTAACCCCAACCCGGATATTGGTTTCCTCTTTTTCCATAGCCTTTTTAAATATTTTGGGGATCTTTTTTAACTTGATTGATCCTTTGAGGTAGACTTCCGCGGTGTAATGCTTTACCTGGTTCAGGTGATATGGAGCAAGACCAATTGCTTTACGCATGATGGCGTATGCCGGATCTTCTCCTTTTAATGATATCCTGACTTCTTTTATCTGGTATATCTGTTCCTCGAGGGTTACATTTAACAGAACAAATTTTTCATTAACCGGCACTTTCTTTGTAACGGGTTTAAAACCAAGATTACGTATAATAATGGTATAGTCTCCTTTGGGTAGTTTAATCTCAAACTCTCCATTGATGTTAGAGGTAGTTCCATTCTTCAATTCCTTAATGTATATAGTGGAAAATGGTATAGCCTGCCCCTTAGTGTCGGTGATCAATCCTCTGATTCCCTGACCTGATATTTGTCTGCCAGGTGTTAAACAAATTATTATACTGAGGAAAATAATGAATTTAATTTTCATTCCAGAGTATGGTTTTTATAATGACGATTAAGATAGAAAAGAATAACAAACTAACCGATAAACAAGTTACAATTTTATAACAATTATTTACAAAACTGTATGAGTTGGAATAGTAAACTTTAAAAATTATCACTAACCCCGTCCCTGAAAAGGTTGTGTGAAAACGGTTTGCCACGGACATCCCTTTTTCCCAAAGGAATCCCTTCTTTCGCAGGAATGCCTTTGACAGGGGAAAGAGATGCCTTTCCATGAGAATCTTTTGGATCATCATTAACAGCTAAGTTGATAAGATTAAAAGAAACATTGATCAATACCTTTCTCCTGTAAGTGAAAATTAAGCCAGAATTTATTTAAAGAGTTTGATCTATTCAGGTTAAAATTTAATTTTGAATTGATATTAACCAAGACTTACAAGAAATGTATTTTTTCAAATCTAAACTTCGAATTGATAGAATTGTTCCGGTATTGATACCCTTTCTGATACTGTTTTCAGTTCAATCATCTTGTTCGTTACTGGAACAGGACAAAGAAAATAACGCCCAGCCAGAAAAAATCCTCGGAATTTTCGGGGGTATGGGGCCTGAAGCAACAGCCGAACTTTACAGGCAGATCGTAAAACTTACACCTGCACAAAAGGACCAGGATCATATACCGACATTGATATATAGTATGCCACAAGTTCCCGACCGGATGGCCAGCATCAGATATCAAGACTTGTCTATTGTACCATATCTCGTTGAAGGGGTTACCCGTTTAGAGAATGCCGGTGCTTCTTTTATTGCGATACCATGTAATACTGTTCATTATTTTTTTGGTTATATGCAAGATGCGGTTTCCATCCCAATTATCCATATGATCAGGGAGACCGTAAATGAAGTTGCAGAAAAATATCCTGATATAAAAGATATCGGGTTGCTTGCCACGACCGGCACAATTGAAACAAAATTATATGAGAACGAATTTGCAGAGGAAGGATTTCGGGTTATCCTTCCTGATGAAGAAATTGAAAACGAAAAGGTAATGAAAGCTGTCTTTGGGATTAAAGCAGGAACCAGTAAAAAAGTCAACGAAGATCTGTTAGCAGAGGCCGGACAGAATCTGGTAGAGAAGGGTGCGAAGTTAATTGTACTGGGATGTACAGAGATACCGCTTGCCTTTAATTCTGCCAGGGTAGAAGTTCCTGTTGTAAATGCGACGGAGGTTTTAGCAAAAAAAGCTATTCAATTATATACGGAATTGGCTAAAGAGAATAATTAAATGAGAATGATAACAGTAGATTATTGAAAAAGCTTTTCAGTTACTTTGAAAGGTACGGATAAGGTTGGTTAGCTGTACCCGGTTTTTGACGCCTGTTTTAATAAATATCCTGTAAACATGGTCTTTTACAGTTTGTAAAGAAATAAAGAGAGCTTCACTAATTTCTTTGTTGCTTTTACCTTCACATATTTGTTGAATAATCTCCTCTTCGCGCCTTGAGATCTCATACTTTTCCGCAAATTGTTTCATTGCTTCATTCAGGTCTTTTGCAACAGGTGGCGGAATGTAATGCTTTTTTAAATATATTAACCAATATAAGACCGGGGGAAGGTTGGCTCCGAAAAAGACCAGTAAAAAGAGTGGTACAAGTTTTGGCAAATATTGGGTTTCATAATATAAGATTACGAACGTCAGGTAAATTACCAGATTAATAGAACCGAATACAATTATGGAATTACGTTGATCTATATTTCCAACCTTTCCTGCATTTAAAAGAAGGTGGGATACTCCCGTAATCATAACCAGAATCTGAAAGATCAGGTATGGATATAGAAATATCGCTGTTAATGTTTCATAGTTACTGATCTCAAATTTATTGATAAGAAACAATAAAGCTCCATAAATCAAAAACCACAAAAACAGGATTATAAAATAGCCTAAACTGAATATCCTTGATATTTGCCTTCCGACCATTTCCCAGCATAATCTTAAAAACATGTACCATCCTATGATTAAAATGGGTAATCCCAGGATGGAAAAGAAGTGCCCGATAGTTTCTGTTGACTGCAAAGATGTTTTCAGGTTAAGCAGGATTATGCGGGAAATTATAGGCCCCAGAATACCGTAAAGGCCAAATACTCCTAAAAAGATTTGATAATAAAGATAACTGGAAAGATAAGGAAGCTTATAATTCTTAAGTAACCTGGAGGTCATCAGGATAGCAGACATGGCTATTCCCAATGATACAAAAATAGTGATTGTAAAAAATATATCACTCATTCTCAGGACTTAAGGGGTAATTTTTTAAAGATAATAAAAAAGAATTCAATTACCGGACAAATAAATGGAAAATCCCGGAAGTTTATATCCTACTAAAGTAGTGTTTGAAAAAATCCTACTAAAGTTGAATTTGAAACATACTAAAGTAGTTAAAATAGTACCAACCGGGTCCTTATATTCGTATCATCAAATGTTTGTGTAAAATATTTAAATAAGGAGACTATCATGAATGAAAATGCAGCAAATACAAAGATAAATCCTCCAACATTCAGTCCAACTGTCGGAGGGTCATATGGTTATGGATGGCAAATGTTGATGAAACATTTTGTAGATCTTTTATTAGTGACTATTATCGTAATTGTTATAAATATTCCATTTCATATTTTCAGAAGCTCTTATGAAATAGGTGGAATCGGGTTTCCCATAGTAGTGTTTTTTGGATTTTTTACACTGGTTTATGGAATATTTATAGTTGCCCCAATTGAGTACGGGGCTGATTGGATGTTTCTTAAGGCAATGAGGAATGAAAAGTTCGAGATCAAAGATATGTTTTCTTCTTTTGAAATCTATCTGAAAGTTATCCTGGCAAATATTCTTGTTGCAGTGATTGTTATAATGGGAATGATAGCACTACTTATTCCCGGGATCATTTTCGCATGTAAACTTGCCTTTGTTCCATACCTGGTTATGGACCGGAAATTAGACGCAGGTGAAGCCATAAAGGAAAGCTGGCGTATGACCAAAGGACATGCATGGACCATCTTTTTTATGGGAGTACTCGCTTTCTTTATCATTATTGCAGGATTAGTGTGTTGTATCGTTGGGGTAGTTCCTGCTGCGATGTGGGTTAGCAGTGCTTTTGCATCTCTTTATTATGCTGTAAGCAGTGAAGAGCAGGGAGCAGTAGGCATTAAGCAGTAAGAAGTAGGTAGAACCTGCCAGGGTCTGCGGGCAGGCAAGCAGGGAGGGGAGACCTGGCAGAGTTTGGAGAAAGGAAACTGGGTGACGGGGTGACTGGGAGACTGTGTGATTGGGAGTGACGAAAAAACGAATGACGAATGACGAGTGAAGAGTGAAAAGTTAATTGTTATAAGTTAAATGTTATGCCAAAGCATCCCTTCGGGGGAGGAGAATTTCAATATATTAGATAAGTATTAAAACCAAATTACAAGAGGATAGGAAAATGAAAGCACGGAGTTTTGAAAAAAACGGTTTCCCCAAACCTTTGGGATTTGCACTCATCATTGTTACACTTAGCATTGTTTGTCTATTTCTGTGTTTATGTACCGGTTCAGTCGATGCACAAATGAGGAGTGATGAATTTGTTGAAGAAGAACCAATTGATTTAAGTTACAGGCCAAAAGAACCTGTTAAAGATCCTTTCGTTT
>DAOVQI010000143.1 GCA_030628785.1 Bacteroidota bacterium | reverse complement strand
GACCTGGTCGATGAAGTTTACATGGGTAATGTCCTTTCCGCAAACCTAGGTCAGGCACCGGCCCGGCAGGCAGCTTTATTTGCAGGCTTGCCCAACACAATCCCATGTACCACCATAAACAAAGTATGTGCTTCAGGTATGAAATCCATTATTCTTGGAGCCCAAACCATCCTTGCTGGTCATAATCAGGTTCTGGTGGCGGGCGGAATGGAAAGCATGTCGAACGTTCCCCATTATGTTGCCGGGATAAGAACAGGCCTGAAACTGGGTAATGGTGAGCTGACGGATGGGATGATTAAGGACGGATTATGGGATGTTTATAATGATTACCACATGGGAAGTGCAGCAGAATTGTGTGCAAAAGAATATAACTTCAGCCGGGAAGAGCAGGATGATTTTGCTATTCAGTCCTACAAGAGATCAGCCGAGGCGACAGAAAAAGGATTATTTAAAGACGAAATTGTTCCGGTTGAGGTTCCACAAAGAAAAGGTGATCCGTTAGTAGTTGACCAGGATGAGGAATTCCGTAATGTGAATTTTGAAAAAATTCCACACTTAAGACCTGTTTTCCAAAAGGATGGAACGGTTACTGCGGCAAATGCATCAACCATTAATGACGGGGCAGCCGCTGTTGTTATAATGGATAGGGAAAAAGCAAGGGAACTCGGTATTAAACCCCTGGCTAAAATTCTTGCCCACGCTGATGCTGCACAGGCACCCGAATGGTTCACCACTGCTCCGGCTAAAGCAGTTCCAATAGCTATTAAAAGAGCTGTACTAAAGTCAGAAGATATTGATTATTATGAAATTAATGAGGCATTTGCGGCTGTGTCGCTTGCTGCATTAAAAGACCTTAAACTCGATCCGGCAAAAGTGAATGTAAACGGTGGAGCTGTTTCCTTAGGCCATCCCATTGGTGCTTCAGGAGCCAGAATAGTTGTAACCTTAATCCATGTTCTGAAACAGAATAATGCAAAATTTGGAGTTGCCGGCTTGTGTAACGGTGGTGGAGGTGCTTCGGCTCTGGTAATTGAATCACTGTAGAGAATAGTCGTATCCCGACTTCAGTTCGGGTTACGACTAATTAGAGTTTGTCCAGAAACTTAAAATGCTTGCTTAAGTATGAAATTCCAAACCACAAATAACAAAAAACAAATAAATTTCAAGTTCCATACCGATAGCTATCGGTACAAAACTCCAAACCCTTCTTAATAAAATCAAACAAATTCTTTTATATGTGCTGTTTGGGTTTTGTTTTTTCAAACATTGGGTATTATTTGTTATTTGTTTTTTGTATCGATAGCTATCGGTATTGTTATTTATTTATAAACGAAATATAGAGTTTATAGACAGGCTCTAATTAATAATATTTATCAATATGACAATAATAGAGAGAATCCTTTCCAGCCATTCAGATAAGAAATTAGTAAAGCCGGGAGATATTGTTGATGTTGAGATCGATGCCCGTGTGGCCCGGGATTTTGGCGGTGCAAATGTAGTTAATAATATCAGGGACAATAATCTGGGTATCGAAAATGTAAAAAAAACCTTTTTTACTTTTGATTGTAATCCGACCGGTTCGGACCAAAAGTATGCAACTAACCAGCATATATGCCGGGTTTTTGCACGGGATCTTGGCATCAGGTTATACGATATAAATTCCGGAATAGGTACCCACCTGTTGATTGAGGAAGGATTGGTATATCCTGGTTGCACTGCAATTTCAACTGATTCACATGCCAATGTTCTTGGAGCGATAGGAGCTTTTGGTCAGGGTATGGGTGATAAGGACATTGCAGCTGCCTGGAGTAAGGGAAAAATCTGGTTTAAAGTTCCCAAATCAGTAAAAATTAATTTCCAGGGTAAATTTCCTGAAGACATTTTTGCCAAGGACATTGTCCTGAACCTTCTGTCCCTGTTTGGAGCAAATAAACTTCTTGGTTATTCTGTTGAAATATATGGCGATGAAGTAAACAGGCTGTCCCTCGATGACAGGATCACCATATCTTCCATGGCTACAGAGATGGGAGCCATTATCATCTTTTTTACACCTGGGGAAGATATTATTCAATACTGTGAGGAAAGGACTGGAAAGAAGATCAAGCCAGTATTGGTTGAAAAGAATGCGGAGTATGAACAGGAGTTCAACCTGGATGTCAGCCGCTTTATCTCCAGGGTTTCCAAGCCCGGTAAACCTCACGATACGGCTGATATATCGGATGTTTTAAAAACCCGAATTGATTCAGCCTTTATAGGCAGTTGTACGAATGGCCGTATGGAGGATATGCGGGTAGCCGCCAATATTTTAAAAGGAAAGAAGGTAGCTCCAGGTGTGGTATTAAAAATAGTCCCTTCCACTGATAAAGTATGGGATCAATGCCTGGCTGAAGGTCTGATTGGTATTTTTAAAAGTGCAGGAGCATTGGTCTCCAATGCAGGTTGTGCCGGTTGTGCGGCTGGTCAGGTTGGACAAAACGGTCCGGGCGAAGTAACGGTAAGTACCGGAAACAGAAACTTTCCAGGCAAGCAGGGAAAGGGTGATGTATACCTGGCATCGCCTGCAGTTGCCGCTGCTTCGGCTCTTGCAGGGTACATCACTACACCTGACAAGATACCTGAAAAACCGGCGGTTTTTAAGCCAAAAGTAATACAGGATGAGAAAGCCAGGGTTTTAGAGGTACATCAAACGGTGAAAGAAAAACCAACTGTTATCGAGGGCAGAACCTGGCTCATCAGGAAGGATAACATTGATACCGATATGATTTTTCATAACCGTTACCTTACTATTACGGATATTAAGGAAATGGGGAAATATACATTTGATAATCTTGAAGGATATGAGGATTTTGCGGGAAAAGCTAAACCGGGAGATATTATTATTACAGAAAAAAACTTCGGCAGTGGCAGTTCCAGGCAACATGCCGTCGATTGTTTTAAATCACTAGGGATCCAGGCAATTCTTGCTGAATCATTCGGTGCCATTTATGAAAGGAATGCGATAAATGCTGCTTTTCCCATCCTGATCTATAAAAACCTTGACAACCTGGAACTTTCTGATGGTGATAACATCAGGATTAATCTTAAAACAGGAGATATCATTAATCTGAAAAATAACAAAAGAGTTAATGTTGATCCATTCTCAGAAGTCCAGATGGAAATCTATCAGAATGGGGGACTTTTTTGAAGTTTGCAGTGGCAGGAGGCAAGAATAAGTCTCCAGTCAACAGTCTCCAGTAAGAGAGCAAAGCGCAGGGCGCATGGCGCATGGAGAGAAGAGGCGGGAGGGCGAAGGAGTGACTGGGTGAAGGGGCAGCAGGCAGTAGGACGAAGCTCCCTGCCCGAATGACTTCGGTCGGGCGGGCGGTTCGTCATTTTGTTGAGTTTGAGGTGGAAGTAGCAGTAGCAATGGTAGTAGCAGGAATAAGTCTCCAGTCAACAGTCTCCAGTTAGAGAGCAAAGCGCAAAATTCCCCTCCTGGACAGGAGGGGTGTCCCGAGCGTCAGCGAGGGACGGGGTGGTAGATATAAAAATGAGTCGGTAAAAAAAATGAAGGTTAAGGCTAAGGTAATGGTGGAAGTGGCAGTTGCAGAAGGCAGGAATAAGTCCTCAGTCAACGGTCTCCAGTCTTCAGTAAAACAAGAACAGGAAACCGAGAATGCCGAAAAACAAGTAATCATTTGATAGTCATTATTCGCTATCGCTCATGAGATCGCTTCGCTAAGTTCTGTGGTCATTTGCTCTCCGACGGCTGGCGGATCGCGTCATTAGATAGTAATTAAGTGGTTATTAAGTTGTATTACTTTTTACTTTTATCCTTTATCTTTTATCTTGACCGGTTATTAGTATGTGTAATAAAATTAAGAAAGGATTAAACATGAAAACCGTATTGAAAAAAAGCTGTCTTATATTGATTGCCTTATTTATAGAGATAGCCATGTGTGCACAAGAATCTGACTTTAAACAAAAAGCGCTTCAGCAGTTTGGAAAACAAAATTATCCTGATGCAATTTCTTTGTTAAAACAAGCATTATCAGAAAACCCTGATGATGCAGAAATATATTATTACCTGGGTTATTTTTCCCACTATATTGTATATGACTCACGACCTTTTATCAAAGAAGGTGATAAATGGTCTAAAGAAGAAGTGATAAAATATTTGGAAAAAGCTGTTGCTCTAAACCCTCAATATGGGGATGCATATTATTTTCTTGGGGCTGAATATGGTGCTCGTGCTTTGGAAGCTTTAAGAAAAGGAGATATTCAACAATATCGTAATGAGATAATAAATGGTCATAAGGCAAATGGTTTGCCTGATTGGTTAATTGAATTTGGACGAAATATTCTAAAATCATGTGAGGAGAATGCAATTTTAATTACTATTGGTGATGCTCAATTTAATTCACTCCAATATCTTCAAATTATTGAAAATTATAGAAAAGATGTTACAGTTTTGGCATGGGGTATATTTAACCGCCCATGGTATGTAAATCTTATAAAAAAAGGGATACCTGATATTTTAGTAAACACTCCTGTTAGTTGGACTGAAGATCAAATATTTGATATGCATCCTTATAAATGGGATACACTAACTTTAGAAATTCCTGTCAGTGATGAATATATAAAAAAATATTTTCTGTCACCAAAAGATAGTATAATGAGATGGGAATTAAAACCTGACATGTCAACTAAAAGAGGAAGTTATTTAAGTTCAGGAACTGCTCTTATGGCTAATATTATTGAGACAAATAAATGGGAAAGACCTGTTTTCTTTACTTTCGGATTTTCAAGTTCATCTTTGGCAGGTCTTGATAGTTATTTTCAAATTCATGGTTTAGCTAACAAATTACTACCCTTTAAAACAGAAGAAACGAATTTTACTTATGACATAAATAGTACCGAAAAGATATTATTAGATCCTTCAAGTTATGAACATTTTTCGGATCTAAAAGAGCATGATATGCCTCGCATATCACCTGTTTTTGTATATACATACCGTAATATACTATTCCAATTAGCGCAATATTATGCTACAAAAGGTAATATTCAAAAAGCAGGAAACATTATCTCAAAAATGGAAAAGTTTTTGCCTGAAACAATTTATCCAATACATCCTAAATTTAAAGAAGGAATTGAGAATTTTAAAAATGAATTGAAAACCAGTACTAAGAAAAAAGACGGAAGATAAAAATAGACCTGCCAGAGTTTCCAAAACCTGGCAGAGTCGGTAAAAAAAAATGAAGGCTAAGGCTGAGGCTAAGGTAATGATGGAAGTGGCAGTAAGCAATGAAAAGTTAGCAGTCGAAAGTACAATGGATATTCAGTAATCATTCGATAGTCATTATTCGCTATCTCTCATGATATCGCTTCGCTAAGTTCTGTAGTCATTAGGTAATCATTTTAGGCTCTGTTCTAAGATGCTGTTGTTATTAGTTGGATTTAACTTTGATACTCGTCAGACCACTGCTGCTGCCAAGAGATCAGACTGGGATGGAAACATTGACTTGAATTTTAGTTTGAATTGGAAACCATAATGTATTAGTGGTCAGACGAGTAGGTTGCAAAATTTAAAAACCAACAAGATTATGTAACATAGCCTCATTTGATAGTAATTAAAACCTGACATGTCAACTAAAGGAGGAAGTTACCAGAAACAATCAGTTTCCCGGAAAGATAATAATTTTATGATTTATTTACCTGAAGAGAAATGTCACAAAAAACTTTTGTTGAAAAAATCCTGAATGCAAAGACCGGTAATATAGTATTTCGCAAACCGGATATTGTACTAACCCATGATAATACAGCAAGTATTTACAAAACCTTCGAAAAGATGGGAGGGGAGAAGGTGGCTGATCCCGGTCAGTTGCTTATCGTTTTGGATCATAATGCTCCTCCGACCAGTGCCAAACTTGCTAATCAATATCAGGAAATCAGGGATATTGTTAACGATCAGGGTATAAATAAGTTTTATGATGCCGGAAAAGGCATTTGCCACCAGATCATGTCTTATCATGCAAAACCGGGTATGATGATTGTTGGAAGCGATAGTCATACCTGTACTGCAGGGGCTTTTAATGCACTGGCAGTCGGTATCGACCGGACAGAATCCGCGGGAATCTGGAAACGGGGTGAAACATGGTTGAGAGTGCCGGAAACCCTGAAAATTACTCTCAACGGGAAATTACAAGAAGGAGTCTATGCTAAAGATATTTCATTATGGATTATCGGCATGATTGGTTCGGCAGGTGCCAATTACATGTCGATAGAATATCATGGAGGAGGTATAAAATCACTGACCATTTCAGAACGGATGACCCTGGCCAACCTTGCTTCGGAGATGGGAGCAAAGAATGCAGTTTTTCCGCCTGATGAAGTTTTGGCGGAATTCTATGGTGAGCATATTATTGAAGGAGTATGGGCAGATGAAGGGGCCAATTATACCAGGGAAATTGAAATTGATCTGGATAAAATTTTCCCTTTGGTGGCTGTCCCTCATCATGTCGATAACGTTAAAGCAATTTCCGAGGTTCAGGGTACAAAACTTAACCAGGGTTTGGTAGGAACCTGCACAAACGGCAGACTGGATGATATTCGCATAGTAGCGAAGATACTGGACGGAAAACAGGTGGCTCACGGGTTTCAGTTACTGGTCACTCCGGCATCACAAAAAATCTATTTGCAGGCAATGGAAGAAGGGGCAATAACAAAACTGATCAGTGCAGGAGCAAATATTTTAAGTCCTTCTTGCGGGCCATGTCTGGGAACAGGCCAGGGCATTCCTGCTGACGGATATACGGTTATTTCGACGGCTAACCGTAATTTTTTAGGCAGAATGGGCAATAAAAATGCCGAAATTTATCTTGCTTCACCGGCTGCAGTGGCACATTCTGCCATTGCGGGAAAAATTACCGATCCAAGGGGAAAAAGGGCAAAGGATAAATTCCCGTACAAAAGGCAATCGGCGGATATGGTTAAGATTGGCAAAGGAGAAAACCGCAGGGTAAATGGGGTGTGGAATTACGCTGATGTGGATAATCTCAATACCGACCAGATGTTTGCAGGAAATCTTACCTACAATGTCCTTAGCTCAGATCCGGAGGCGATCCTGCCACATTTATTTACCGGCTTTGATGAAAATTTTGTAAAAAATGTTCAACCGGGTGATGTTATTGTCGCAGGGGATAATTTTGGGTGCGGTAGCTCAAGAGAACATCCGGCTGTAGGATTAGCTCATCTTGGTGTTAAGGCAGTGATCGTAAAATCAGTTAACCGGATATTTTACCGTTCAGCCATAAATCAGGGCTTGTTACTGATAGTAAACAAAAAAGTAGTTGAAAACTATAATCCAGGCGATAGCGTAGACGTGGATTTCCAGCATGGAATAATCAACCTGAATGATACAGAATACAAAATTGCTCCTATGCCTGAAAAATTAATGGAAATTATTGAGCATAAAGGACTTGTTAACTGGATAAAAACTATGAGACCCTAAGGGTTTCCCAAACCCTTAGGGTCTTCTCGTGCCCATCCGCTTAGCGGTTTAAACGTTTGGCGAGGCCAAACCTCAATTCCACTATGGTACGATTATAAGTCCGCGAATTACACTAATTACACTAATTAATATCAATTTCATTATGGTACGATTATAAGAGTTTACTATATAGATTACTCTGTTCTCCACCGTCTATTTCAATTCCACTATGGTACGATTATAAGTTGAGCAACTGATTTATGATATTGGATTACTGAACATCCATTTCAATTCCACTATGGTACGATTATAAGGCTAAGTTTATGGCTAAGAATAAAGGCT
>DAOVQI010000318.1 GCA_030628785.1 Bacteroidota bacterium | reverse complement strand
TTGCTGAAGATAGCTGCCATAACCGATAAGCGCTGTTGAAAGAATTAGTATGAATAAGCCTGATACCAAGGTGAGTTTGGTTTTGGTACTGGTACCTTTCCATTCTTTCAGAAAAATTCCCCACAGATTACTGAAAATGATTGATGAAGACATCAGTATACTCCAGGCAGCAAACCCGTATTTCCCCATTTTTGATTCCCCCATTCCATAGAACAGGAACTGAAGGTACCAAAGAGTACCGGCCAGTGCGGAAAACATATAATTATTAAACAGAGGAGTTTTTGCATCAAAAAAGCTTTTCGTTGTTTTGTTCTTTTTTGCCAGATAAAAACACCAGAAACCGTTTACAAGAAATCCCCCTATCAGTATGATTACAAAAGTGGGATTGTTCATAAACAGGGGATGTGCTCCCTGGGATGTGGCCATGTTGGCCAGGGGTTTACCTGCAGCAATACCGAAAGCAAAACCGGCGCTCAGTAAGCCGGCAATGAATGCAACAAACAGGCCTTTTTTGAAATCGAATTCCTCAATGTTCTCTTGTATCTGCTCTTTAGAAAGTTCCTTCTCCTTCATACTGCCTGCCTTCCCTGTAATCCCTATCCCGACAAGAGCTACAATAATACCTGTCAGTGTTATAATACCTGATTTTGTAGTTAAAAGTGATAAAAAATCGCCGGTAAAGATTGGCGGTATAAGGGTGCCGAAGGCTGCAGTCAGGCCCAGGGCGATTGCCACGCCAAGGGAGACCCCTAAATATCTGAGTGCCAGCCCAAATGTAAGACCACCAACCCCCCACAAGAGCCCAAACAAAAAGGGATAGAACAAGTCGGAAAAGCCGGCATTACCGAATAAAGAAAACAGATTGGGTACGGTAAGCAGGGCTGCCAGCCAGGGCATAAAAATCCATGAAAACAGTCCTCCGGTGATCCAATAGATCTCCCAGTTCCATTTTTTTACTTTTTTAAAAGGAATATAAAAGCTTCCGGAAGCAAATCCGCCAATAAGGATAAGGCCAACACCTACAACAAATGCCATCATATCTTAGTTCCTTTTACTTAATACTTCTTCTTCATATTTCTGTATTTCACTGATATAGGACTCTCCAACCGGAACATTTTTGCTCAGACAGTAGTAATCCCATAAAGCGCCAAAAGGCTTAGTCTTGAACTCTTCAAACAGGGCAAGTCTTTCAAAATATCTCCCCTGGTTTTCATATTTAACCATTTCCTTTGTGGGCATCAGCAAGGCCAACAGGAGAGCCTTTTGAGCATTACGTGCACCAATAGCGTAGGCACCGATCCGGTTCACTGTAGCATCAAAAAAGTCCAATCCCAGACTAACTTTGTCCAGTTTGCCGGTCCATACGATCTCCTGCATCAATTCTGTTAACTGATCATTAAATGCAACGATATGATCGCTGTCCCACCTGATGCCACGTGTAACATGGAAAAGCAATTCGTTAATAAACAAGAAGGCAGAAGATACCTTGTCTGCTACGGATTCAGTGGGGTGAAAATGGCCTATGTCCAGGGTAAGCATCATATTATTTTGAACAGCATAGCCAAAGTAGAATTCATGAGAGCCAACAACAAAAGCTTCACTTCCTATCCCAAACAGTTTGCTTTCAACAGAATCTATCATTTGATCTGCAGGATATTTTTTTGCAAGCATCTTGTCAAGAGAATCCTTTAACAAGCTTCGGTGTTCATAACGCGAAGGGGTAATGTCCTTTGATCCGTCAGGGATCCAAATATTATGAACACAACGTGATCCCTGTTCTTTTCCAATGAAAGCACTGATCTCCCTGCACTTTTTACCATGTTCAATCCAGTACTGCCTGATCGTTTTGTCTTTGCTCGCCAGTGTATAACCATCCTTAACATTAGGATGTGCAAAAAAAGTTGAATTAAAGTCAATTTTTATATTCCTGGTCTTAGCCCATTCAATCCAGCTTTGAAAATGCTTTGGACCGATCTTATCCCTTCCGGGAAATCCGGCTGAGAAATCACCGTAGCTGGCATGAAGACTCAACCTGTGATTTCCCGGAATCAGGGAAAATGCTTTATCGAGATCCATACGGAATTCTTCCATGTTCCCGGCCTTCCCCGGATAATTGCCGGTTACCTGAAGACCACTGCCTTCAAGACCTTCCTGCACATTCTCAAAACCTGCTACATCATCTGCCTGCCAGCAATGAATGGAAAGGCTGACCTGATCAAGGGTTTGTAAAATTTTGTCGGTATTAATTCCATACCCGGAATATACCTCTTTGGCGGCCTGGTATGCCTTTTCTTCTTTTGAATTCATATTTATTAAATTAGTTCGAAAATATTTCCAATGTTAATGTATGCAAAATAAAATTCCTAAAATGCCTAAAAAGTCAAAAGGTTGAAAGGTCAATTTATTTCATAGGGTCATTCAATTGTCATACGATGGTTTACCCTGTGAAATTCAACTTGTTGAATATTTCATAGGGTCATTAAAACCGTCAAACAGTCGAAAGTCGAAGAGTGAAAATATTTTCCCTTGGACTCTCATACTCTTAGACCCTTAGACCCTGCGACTTCGGTTGAAATAAACTCATGTGCCGCAGTCCCGATTGCTATCGGGACAAGGCATTGGGCTTATTTTCGAGTTATGAGCATATTTTACTCTTTTTAAACCTAATTTATTTATCTTCTTTTTTGCCCCTTCGGGGCATTAAATTAATTTTAGCTTCTCTTTTTATGGATAATATGAAATTTGCTTCATAACAGATTGTATGTTAATTACTAATTGCTCTAATCAAATTCCAAATTCCAATGCCCAAACATTCATTTAATTTTTGGTTTTTAAGGATTTGTCATTTATTAGATCAATTAGGTTAATTCACTTTAAAATAAACTTAGTCACTCTTTGCCTGCCGTAGCTTGCGTAGGCAGGTTAGTCACTTTAGTTCACTTTAGTCACTTTAGTCACTTCTTTTCACTTTAGCTCATTTTAGGCATTTCTTTTTATTATTTCAGGATCTACATGAATCAACCGCAGGGGATTAAAAAATCCAACTTCCTGTAATTCCTGATCAGACAATAAATTTAAGGTCTTAAGATATTCTATACATTGTTTTATTGTATATGAAGATCCTGCCAGGTAACCTGTATCGGGATTGTACAATAAACCTGATTCTTCCAAAACGGTTTCAATCCCAAACAGATGATAATTTCCGGGGGATAACCCTGCTACCGGGGATGCATCACTAACCACTACAATGCGTTCGGGGCCTTTTGTACGGATCATGGCTTTAATGAGCGAAGGTGGAAGGTGGAACCCATCGGTAATGATCATGGCAGTCAGATCGTCATTTGCCATTCCTGCAATAAGCGGATTATGGTGTCTTCCGATCAAATGCGGAAGGCCGTTCCCCAGATGAGTAAGTGAGGTGGCGCCTGCTTTTGCCAAATTGTTAATTTCAGATTCTTTAGCCATTTGATGCCCCAGGGAGACGGTAATTCCAAGTCCTGATACATATTTACAAAAGGATTCCGCACCGGGAAGTTCGGCTGAAATGGTGATCATTTTTATTTTCCCTTCGGCCAGATTATAAAGTCTGTCAAAATGATCTTTGTCCGGAAGCATCATCCAATCCGGGTTATGCACTCCCTTTGCTTCAGAGTCGGAAAGGAAAGGACCTTCAAGATGAATTCCTAAAATCGCATTTTTAAAATCCTCTTCCTCCATGACTTTAGCTAATAAGGGAAGATTCTTTTCATAAATATCCATAGGACAGGTAACCATGGTAGTCAGAAAAGCGATGGTTTTTTGCTTCCTTAATTCCCTTGAGGCGGAAATGATTTTTTCTTTTGTAAGATCAGGACTTGAAAAATCAATCCCTTTATAACCGTTTACCTGCAGATCGACATAACCAGGTATGTCCATTACTTATCAGTATTATTTTATAGTATCGGAATTTATTATTCACTTCGTTCATGAGATCGCCCCGCCCAGGCGGGGCTAAGTTCAAAAATTTCCCTTATCATATAGGTGTTTCCGTAGAGATTAAAAAAATCCAAAGTTCAAAACCCCAAGTTCAAAATAAATTCCAAACCCCAAATCC
>DAOVQI010000210.1 GCA_030628785.1 Bacteroidota bacterium | reverse complement strand
AATTTCAAAATTTTCTCTGGGTAATGTCTTATTGTATCCAAGAATTGGAGGAAAAGTATCCCAATCGATATCCTTAAAATAGTTTTTAGCCTTTTCAGATATATTCGCAGTAAATCCTTCTGTACTTTCAACCAGGTCTTCATAATCGAGGCACAATACGGGTAATACTTCTTTTAAACCAGTCCTGTTCCATCCTCCTTTACCCATTTCCCCTGTAAAAGAATACCATCCTCCCAAAAAAATGGCTCCGGCACCATTTTCAATGGCTTCAACGGTTAATCTTATCCGGTCAGGAAAAGTTAAGACTTTTGTTCCGAATTTCTTTCGATCAAAGAAACTGGGGGCCAATTGAAAAAGTTTTGCATCTACATCGCTAAATATAAGAACGTCATATTCAACAAGAATTTTTTCGTATTCACCCGGTCCCAATTTATAAAAATCCCATGCAGGAACAGAAGTTACCTGATGTTTCCCGCTTGATTCCAATGCCTCTTTCAACCAATGCCCATAATTAAATATTTCAAGCCCTTTGTGAGAATAATAAAAGGGTGTTTCAGCAAATACAGGGCCTGTCATTACAGCCCAGTCACCAACATAATAAATTTTTGCCATTAGTAGAAGAATTTAATTAAAATGTGTTGTAGCTATAGTCTTTCTCGAAATACATTTATTTCTTTATTAAGGTACTGTTTAAACCAGTCTGTCTGCTTATCTTATCCGCCGGACCGCAATCCCGATAGCTATCGGGAGGCGGACCGGGTTGGATCTAATCTGCTGGATACTGAATCTTCAGAAGCAGATCGGGTTGTGCATCCGTCCGCCCGTTCCCAACGGACGGGTTAGTCAAATAAAGATGCCATATTATGGTTAAAATGACCTTGTTACTTCAATAAGGCGTTCAATATTTTCTGATGGAGTATCCGGTGGAATAGCACAACCTGCATTTACAATAAGGCGCGGAGAGCTTTTATAAATATCAAGAAGTTCATTCACTTTCTCTTCCACATCCTTTTTGCTACCCTTGGCAAGTACTCCAGAAGGATCAATATTACCAATAAAAGTACGCTTATCCCGGCATAGATTATAAACCTTTTGGATATCCGTTTTATAATCCAGCTCGAGTGTATCTGTTCCCGTGTTGATCATATCTTCAAGGATCAGGTCTGTATTACCACATATATGAAGGCAATAAGGCAAACCCAGTTCATGAGATTTATCAACAAGTTTTTTCTCCCAGGATAGGGCAAATTTTCTGTACATCTCCGGGGATATCATTTCCGGCCCTGCCGTGCTGTCACCATTCGAAATCATATCCACTCCAGTCTCTGCCATCAGGGTTATAAACTGAAAGCAGGTATCGGCACAAAAATCCAATAACTTAAATATAAGAACATCATCTGAAACCAGATCCATCATCCATTCCACCGGTCCCCTCATCATACTTGCCAGGGAAAAAGGAGCCTGATCACAATTGCCCCTTACAAATTTCTCATTACCGAAGTGGTTCTTAACAACGCGACAGGTTTCCAACCATATTTGAATCCTCTCATTTTTAGAAATATTTGCCGGTTTTAAATCATTAACCTCCTGAAGCGAAGATAACCTTATTCCATAAGTCCTTGCCGGTTCGTTATCCGGGAAGTCGACCTTTACTCCTACAGCACCGGCAAGTGTAGCTGTATCAATATCGATCAGCACTCCATCTGTGTCATACTTTTCCACAGCCTGAATAAAAGCTTTGGCAGCTTTGTCAGGATTTTCCCGATACTCTTTCATAGTTAGTCCCGCCTCACGTGCTGCCATCATAAAATTATGCAGCATTACCGGTCGCTTGTCCGGCCACTCCCCGTTCAGAACTGCTCTTATACGCTGGTATCCATTCATTACTGACATCTTACTCAAGGCCTGCTATTTGTTCCTTTAAAGTTTGGATAGCCGTAGATAACTGGTTTTCTATTTTCTCCCATCTACATTCTATTGAAATCTTCCCAATGTAACCTATCTCTTTTAGAGCCTTAAAGTACTCCGTAAAATCCTCACCATGAACACCTGGGGGAGTTCTCTGCTCTTTTTCAGCAATATGACAATGATGTATCAGAGATCCGGCCCGGCGGATAGCATCAGGACTTTCACCTTCCATCAACATATGGTATATGTCAGCAAGCAACCGGATATTGGGATGATTAACCTCCCGAACAATAGAAGCACCTTCCCCAACAGAATTAATAAAATTTGTTTCACCACTATTCAGGGGTTCAAGGACAATCACCACATCGTACTTTTGAGCAACCGGTCCGAGCTCTCCCAATAAAGAAATAAACTGGGTCCTGGCTGTATCCGGATTAAAACCCTCCGGTATTTTGCGCGATCCGCCACTACCAAAAACCACAATTTTAATCCCTGCCTCCTTTGCTCTGCGAAAGGCTGTATCAGCATATGCTAATATTGTTTTATGGGCTGCAATCTGACCAACTGATTTCAGGTTTCCGGGAAGAAAACTATTACAAGCAATAATGGAAATATTTCCACCGGGAACGTTAGCCAGGTTATGTCGAAAAACCGAATCGGGCTCTGTTGGAACCAGGAATCTTCTGACACTTTCTTCCACATAGGAAGCCCCGGATTGTTCTGCCATGGATAGATTTGAAGACTGTGTACAAACACCGATCTCAGACAGGAATTTCAACTCATTGTATGGAACATCCAGCGGATCAATATCACCGGCTTTGCCATCCAGAGTCAGGAGAATCACTGTATTGTTCTCATCGATTGGCGATTCGGGTAAAAGAATTTCCAAATCATCCTCACTTGTCCTGATTTTCAGATCTTCTCCTCCAAGGATCCTGGCGGAATTGACCGTCAATGGATCTATCCGGGGCAGGATGAGTTTTCCATTTGGCCAATCAAAAAGATGAAGATAGATCTTGTTTTCTTTCCGGGTTGAAACCATCCAATTGGTAGGTTTTAATGGTCCGCCTCTGGTTCCGTAAATACTTTCACCATATTTTTCCAGCCAGTCTCCCATTTCTGCCAGGCGATCTATTTGTCTTTGCTCAATACGCCCGTCCGGCATAGGACCTACATTAAGAAGCAGATTCCCCCCACCACCTGCAGTCCTGGCCAGGATATTCAGGCATTCCTTCAGACTTTTTAATCTGTCATTTGGCTTCCATGCCCACTGCCGGCAGATCGTCATACAGGTTTCCCAGGGTCTTTCCAGGTTAAATTCTCCAACCCGCTGCTCCGGTGTGCTGTAATCGCCAACCAGGTCCTGCCGGTTAAAATGTGAGATCCTGCCTGTTTCGCGATATGCCCGGTTGTTGATCAGGATGTCTGGCTGGAGCTCTCGTACCATTTCAACCGTTGGAATACCATACTCTGAATCCACTTCCTGAGGAACATCAAACCACATGGTCAATAACGGACCGTAATTGGTGATCAACTCGGTAACCTGATTCCTCAGATAATCAATATACCGTTCAAGATTTGGATCCGATTTTTTCGTTCGTCCACCGGGACTACCTAACGGAAAGTCAGGATGATACCAGTCGCATACTGAATAGTAGGTCCCGAAACGGATTCCATGGTTTTTGCAGGCTTTGGAGAGTTCTTTGAGAATATCTTTACTGTATGGTGTGGACCCGATGTCATATTCGGTGTATTTCGAATCCCACAGGCAAAACCCGTCATGGTGTTTAGTCGTGATGATCAGGTATTTCATTCCGGCTTTTTTAGCTACTTGCACCCATTGGTCAGCATCGAAAAGTACCGGATTGAACTCTTTGTAAAGGTTGTCGTATTCCTCAAGCGCTACCTGGCTTCCCCGGGACCAACCGATTTCGGTTCCCCGCAGGGATACAGGCCCCCAGTGAATAAACATACCGAATTTCAAGTCCTGCCAGTATTCAATTGGACCTGTTTCGGATTTTACATTTTGAGAGTCCTGAACCTGGCCCTCTTGCTGTTGGTTGCATCCGTTCCAGCAGACAACAATGATGATTAGAAGTAAAAAACCTGGCTTTCCTGAATTTTTCATAATGAACTTATTTAATTAGTAGATGAACTAAACGGTTATTCGAGGATCAGTTCTATAACAGGAATCTCAATCTCCGGCTTGGTCACCGGTAACAAAAGATTAATGTCATTCTGGCTCAATTCCTGTTTCATCCAAGCCCCACGCGGAGCTGTTATCCTGATTTCTGAGGCATCGTGTAAAAACTGGGCGTATTTCACTTTATCATTATAGCCGTGTAAAGTAAAATTTTTTAACGGATAATCGAGCAGGTGGATATACAACCGGTTGGTTTCCGGATTAAAGGTCAGAAGGCAATGATCCGGAACATTGAATTCCTCAGGGGCCTGAGTGCAACCATATATGGAACGGTTGTTAAACTTCATCCAGTGACCCATGGATTTCAGAGCCTTCTGTGCCCGGTTATCAAACGTTCCACGTCCGGTTGGCCCAACATTTAACAACAAATTACCGCCTTTACTTACCGACTCGATCAGCAGAACGAGCAATTGTTTCGTATCTTTCCATGTATGTTCATCCCGGTAGTATCCCCATGAGCCGGAAAAGGTCTGGCAGGTCTCCCATGGAATTTTTTTTCCGTTAACTTCCGGCCAGGCTGGTACTTTAAATTGCTCAGGTGTTGTAAAGTCCCATCCATCTTCATAATCTTTCAGGTCCATGCGATCGTTCACAATAATTCCCGGTTGTAGCTTGCGGACCATTTTCAGGAGTTCAACTGAATTCCAGTCATCCCGGGCCTTACCGTGTTTACCAGGGAAAGAATAATCCAGCCAAAGGATGTCCACTTTCCCGTATTGGGTGAGGATTTCACGAACCTGATTGTACAGGTATTCGCGGTAAACATTCATATCCCGGTCCTTGTTCAATTCCAGATACTCTTCATCGGATGAGGGTCGCAGCGGATGAATACGGTCCACAGTATACTGAGGATGATGCCAATCGATCAGGCTGTAATAAAACCCTATTTTTAATCCCTCAGCCCGGAAAGCTTCCACCCAGGCTTTGATGATATCTTTCTCATAAGGTGTATTCGTTACCTTATAATCAGTAACTTTTGAATCAAACATACAAAACCCCTCATGGTGTTTCGTAGTAATGACGGCATATTTCATCCCTGCCTTTTTTGCCATCTTTGCCCACTCACGGGGCTTGAAAAGGTCGGGATTATATAACTCAAAATATTTCCGGTATTCTTTTTCTGAAATCCGCTCCCGTGTTTTGATCCATTCATGTCGGGCAGGCATTGCATACAATCCCCAGTGTATAAACATCCCGAAACGGTCATGGGTCCACCATGCCATTCGTTCCTTTTTTTGCTCTTCTGTTTCATCAAACAGTTTTTTCTGAGCCTGCAGGGGACAGCATATTAACATTAACATTACGCTCGTAAGGATTAATCTGTTCATTGTACTTAGTTTTAAGGTATTGAGTGAAGTAAATTATTAACGTTTTTAAAAGTCCACATTCATTTCTTCGAACTGAGCGGCAGCATTCAAAAAATGGGATGAAATGATTCCTCATTCAAGGTTTTCCATTTGCCATTCTTCTATTTTTAATCCCGAAACAATAACTTCTTCGATATCGATCATGCCCATTTTTACATCCACAAATGGCTTTCCATTGTCTAAGCCAACATTTCCAAAACCAGACTTAGTTGACAGGAAACTGGTAAAATTTCCGCCTATCCTTGAATCGATGAAAAGGATTTTATCCACTGCATCATAGCGTACACCGGTCAATCCCTGCAACAATCCATAGCTTGCCAGTGCCCTTGCATACCAGTGCCCGCATTCATACTCATCAAAAGGATTCCTGATACGGCCATCATAGCGATCCCGGCAGGTACGCACAATATCCAGGCCTTCCTCTACCAACCCTTTCATCATTAAATGACTTGCCACCTGGTATTCAATGCCTGTCCAAACCTCGTTGCTGTAGACAAAGGGTAAGGTAGGCTGATCTCCTTCCGGCCAGGTACAGAGCAGCAGCCCTCCTTCATTTCCACAGGCAAAAGTGGGTCGCTGCGGGTTTGGATGATCACGTAGGTTATGTTTCAAATTATACTTATAAACCGCTTTCAGGTGGTCAGCAACTTTTTCCTGATCTACCGGTTCTTCCAGGCCACACACTGAAGCGATCCACATACCCAGTATTCCATCGGAAAGACAACCTGTTCCGTACTGATATTTTGGACCTTCCTGCTTAAGGAGTT
>DAOVQI010000205.1 GCA_030628785.1 Bacteroidota bacterium | reverse complement strand
TTTAAAATCACTGAACCAGCCAATAAAACTGGAAGCCAACTTTGGGGTTATAGACGCTTATGGAGGGGCAGCTTATTTTGAACTTGGAAATTTCAAATATGAGAAAATTGATGTCAATGATCCAAAAATAGCGCCCTACGGATATGTTTTGAGAACAAACTATTCAACCACAGGGGAAATGGGCATTGGAGGAGGTTATATCCGCTTTGAAACAGCTGATCAGGTATTAAAAATGGCTGTGAAGGAAACCAATCTTACACCTAAAACCATCATCCGGAAAGCAAGCCATAACCTGTTCCATTCATTAACAAAAGTCGACCTGAACGATTATTCAGAGATAGCAGAGAATACCGAAACCTTTGTTTGCTTTGAGGATTTTATTCCCAGGAAAAGCAGCTCTTCATCGGTTGTGGTGCAGGGAGTACGCACAGGGGAAGATCCTGCCTGTTCAACCATGTGGACCGTCCTGGGTTGGCCACTTTCCACGGTTTGTGTCCCGGTCTGGTTGCATTCAAAAGTAGAACTTCCATCCCTGCTTCTGTACCAGGAAAAAATTAAGGATGCGCCTATGTGCCACCTTGGATTGGAATTGAAAAAGGAATGTTTTCCCTATGAATGGGGAACCAGCAGTAAGAAGTATATGAATGTAAATGCCCTTCTGAATGCCAATAACACGGGCATCCTGCAAATACTGGAGCCTTTCGAGGATGAAATTTTTGAGAAGGCAGAAGCTTTGCTTGGATCCTGGAGAAAAACAAAGATCAAACCCTCCGAAATGGAAGATTTTTATGATTGGATAAATAGGGAAATTCCGGCATTTTACAGTAAAAATTTTAATGTCCGAATAAAACATCCTTAAAAGAATAAAAAGATTCAAATGAGAAGTTTAAAATTTCTTTATCTCCTGGCTTTTGTGGTATTTATTTCAGCCTGCATGCAGGAAAATTCAGAAAGTTACACAGATAAGATCAGGGTTGGTGTTTTTAATGGCGAAGGTGCCAGCGTGGTCTGTGTCATTGAAACTATGGAAGCCCTAAAGATTGACGAAAAGATTTCTCCGGTAGAGATTTCTCCAAAAGATATTATGGTGGGAAAACTGAATGAACTTGACGCATTGATTTTTCCCGGAGGTAGTGGAAGCAAAGAATTCAACAGCCTTGGACAGCAGGCAACTGAACTTGTTCACAAATTTACCCATGATGATGGAAAGGGATTAATTGGGATCTGTGCAGGTGGGTTTTTACTGTCCACCACTCCCGGATATCCCAGTCTTGAGATTTTCCCTGAGTCCGATATCCGGGATGGATATTATGACCGTGGAAGGGGGCTCATTGCCTTTCATTTAAATGAACAGGGAAAAGAAATCTTTCCGGAACTGGAAAACCTCGATACCCTTTATGTACAGTATTATGACGGACCCATTTTCAAATTTCCTGAATCCTCCTCATCGAATATCCTGGGCAGTTTCTACTCGGATGTAGCAAGCCATCCAGGTTATCCTCACGGAATCACACCAGGGAAACTGGTATTTGCCACTTCAGAGTATGGGAAAGGAAAGGTTTTTATTTCGGTAGGTCATCCGGAGGCCACAGCTGGAATGCGATGGATGGTCCCCAGGATGGCCAGGTGGGTGACCGGGAATGAACTGGTGCCTTATCCGGAAAAACTGGTTCGCCCGGAAATAAATAAAAAGGAAATCCTGTACACCGATGATCTGGTAAAATTTGAAAAAAAGAACTTCTGGAATCTTTTTCATGAAGAGGACTCAATGGTGATCAACTCACTGAAAAACTTATATACTATTCGCTCACGACCTTCCATCAGGTGGTCCATTGGCTTGTTGCGTCATCAATCCTGGGAGGTACGTTTGCATGCAGCAGAATATTTGCTGGAAACTGAATACACCAATGCCATACCAGACATGGAAGCAGTTGTACAGAATGAAGAGAACCAGGAGCACCGGGAAACACTAAGAAAGATCCTGTTTTCCCTGAAGGAAATAGTTCACCATATTTAGGAAATATTCGAATTGCCACGCACTGCCCGCCGAAGCCGCTAACTGGCGGAGAAGGCGGGCTTTGTTCTTTATAAGAGAGCCGTGACACAGAGAGCCGTGTCACGGTTCAAAACCGTGACACGGCTCATTTGCAACTATTAACAATAATTTTCGTCTTTATATACACGAACTCAAAGCGCATCGTCATGCCTATGTTTTGTTCTTATCTTAAATGAGAGACAATAAGAAGTAATTTTGGGAATGATCCCTACCATAAAAAAAACATATATTGCGTAACAAATAGGAAGAGTTATTCGTCTTATAGAATACTGTAAATCCTTACTATATAATATCCCAAATCATGATTGGAAATTTTATTAAGCTGGCCATACGGCATATGATCCGGCAACGGTCATATATTTTTATCAATATTGTCGGCCTGGCCGTTGGCCTGGCGTGCAGCATTCTGATCGGTCTTTTTGTTCTTGATGAGTTTAGTTATGATAAATTCAATGAGAAGAAAGATCGTATTTACCGGTGTTACATCAAAGGGAAAATGGGGGAAACTGAGATTGAGGGCGCCTGGACCTGTACACCTTTGGGACCAACCCTTGTCACCGATCTTCCGGAAGTACTTGATGCTGTCAGAATAAATGACTGGAGCGAAACGGTTATTAAATATAAAGACAAGAGTTTCATCGAAGATGGCTTCAAGCAGGCTGATTCCACTTTTTTCAACATATTTTCAATACCACTCATCCAGGGAGATCCCAAAACCGCACTGGCAGCTCCACATACACTTGTTATGACAAAAACAACTGCCAGGAAGATATTTGGAAATGAAGACCCCATCGGAAAAATGATAAGAGTAGGTACGGATACTACTTACTATTCAGTTACAGGCATTGTTGCCGATGTTCCGGATAATTCACACTTTGATTTTAATATCCTGGGGTCATTTATCACAAATCCCAGGGCAAACGACGGTATATGGTTTTCAAACAGTTTCTATACCTATATACTCCTGGCTGAGAACACATCTGCAGAAAGACTACAGGAGAAAATGCCTGCTGTATTGAATAAATATATTGAACCCCAACTGGAACAATTTCTGGGTATCTCACTGGAAGAATTTATGCAGGCAGGAAACAGTTACGGATATTTTATTCAGCCGTTACTTGACATTCATCTGAATCAGGATATTGATCACGGCTTAAAGCCTTCACACAATAAACGGTACATATACATTTTTTCATTAATAGCGGTATTAATCCTGGTAATTGCCGGCATCAATTACATGAACCTTGCCACGGCCCGGTCGGCAGGCCGTTCAAAGGAAGTAGGCATCAGAAAAGTAGTTGGATCCTCCAGGGGTTTGATTGTGTGGCAATTTCTGTTTGAGTCGGTTTTCCTTACCATGGTATCATTGATTTTTGCCGTATTGATTGTCGAACTGATTTTACCTGGTTTCAATAACCTCCTTCAGATTCAAGTGAGTTTAAACTATCTCGAAAACTGGTATATCATACCCGGACTTTTAGCTCTCGGATTTCTCCTGGCAATAATGGCAGGCAGTTACCCGGCCTTTTTCCTTTCCTCATTCCGCCCGGTGGCTGTGCTAACGGGGTCGCTCAAAGCCGGCACCAAAAGCAAACTTTTACGGAGTATCCTGGTTGTGTTTCAAATGGCAGCATCCGTACTTATAATACTGGGAACCCTCATCGTTTACAGGCAAATAAATTATATGATTAATAAAGACCTGGGATTCAACAAAGAACAGCTACTGGTGATCCGCAGGGTTGACGCACTGGGGAATCAAAAAGAAACATTCTTAGATGAAGTAAGAAAACTGACCGGTGTAAAACAGGCTTCACATTCCACTGCAGTACCCGGACATCCAAATAATAACAACGGATATTGGGTTGAAGGACAAAACGCTGAGAAGTCGTACCTTATGCAGACAAACTGGATCGATGATTACCATCCCGGGACCTATGAACTCAATATTGCTGATGGCCGGTTTTTTTCTGAAGATTACGCTTCCGACAGTGCAGCCTGCGTTATCAATGAAAGCGCGGTCAGACAATTTGGATTTGAAGACCCTTTTAAAGTCAGGTTTATGCAACCTGCTGACAACCAGGCAACCCGGTGGAATTACCTGCAAGTGATTGGTGTTGTAAAGGATTTTCACTACCAATCCCTTCATGATCGTATTTATCCGCATATTTTCATCCTTAAACCGGAATCCTTTAATTGGGGATATATTACTATTCGCCTTATGCCAGGAAATATAAATCAAACCGTTAAGCAAGTTGAAAAGCTCTGGTTGGATTTTTCTGATAATGACCCCATGGTTTCTTTCTTTCTCGATGAAGATTTTGAGGAATTATACAGCGAAGACAAACGAACGGGAAGCCTTGCACTGGTTTTTTCAATCCTGGCAATCCTTATCGCCAGCCTGGGTTTGTTCGGGCTCACTTCCTTTACCATTGAGCAACGAACCAAAGAAATTGGAATAAGGAAAGTAAATGGAGCTTCCGGCAGAACGATTATTTTATTGCTTTTAAAAGAAATAGTCCTGTTGGTGGTCATAGCAACCCTGATTGCCTGGGCTGCCGCATACATTTTCATGAAGGGATGGCTTCAGAATTTCTATTTCCGGATCAGCTTGTCACCTGTTGATTTTTTATTTTCACTGCTTATTGTTTTGGCTATAACCTGGCTAACGATCAGCTACAGGTCATTCAAAGCCGCTAAAACCAATCCTGCACAGGCTCTGAAATACGAATAAGACCTGGTTCCATGTTCTCCTGCAGGTGGTTTCCCATATGATCTCTACAGGATAGCCATGCCTGTAACAATTTCCTTCCACACAAGTTTCAGGTTTTGGGTTTTTGTTTGTGTTATAGTAGACCTGCCAGAGTCCGAAGGTCCTGGCAGAGTCGGTATACGAGCTCAAGGTTTCATGTTCCGGGTTTTGCCATAGGCACTCAAATGAAGCAAGTTTCAGGTTAGAATTAGTAGTCTGTCAGTAACATATTAAGTTTAATTCTTTCTAACTCACTGTAATCGTTTGTCGTGAGAAATATGAACGCAAGCAGTAAAATGATTCTTATCAACTCATAAATTATTTAAAGAAAATTATAAGTGTTGAAGTCAAAAAAAAATAAAATATTATTCGAGATGTAATTGGAGAATTCTAACTAACTTTGAATTAATTTAGTTTTTAACAATACAAAAAAACAAAAAGAAATGAAAACTACACTAAGTATTATTAAAGCCGATATAGGAAGTATCGGAGGTCACATTAAGCCTAGTTGTCAGTTACTCGAAAGTATTCGGGAATTTATTAGCAAAAAAGGTAAGAACCTTGTGGATGATTTTTACGTCAGCCACACCGGAGATGATATTGCAATTCTCATTTCGCATCAAAAAGGGACGGAAAATGAGGATATTCACAAGTTGGCCTGGGATGCTTTTCTGGAGGGAACATCAGTGGCTAAAAAACAAGGACTTTATGGAGCAGGACAGGATCTCCTGGCAGATGCCTTCTCAGGAAATATTAGAGGTTTGGGACCGGCTGTTGCCGAGATGGAATTTGAAGAAAGACCCAATGAGCCTTTTCTGTGTTTTGCTGCAGACAAAACCGATCCCGGGGCATATAATTTACCTCTTTATCTTGCATTTACAGATCCTATGTTTAATTCTGGTCTAATGTTGAGTCCAACGGTAGGTGAAGGTTTTAAATTTAATATCATGGATGTTGCCTATATCGAAGGCGACAGGATAATTGAACTTTTAGCCCCGGAAAACCTGTATGATATTGCCGCTCTATTACGTGACAATGAGAGGTTTGTAATTGAAAGTATCTATTCACGTAGTTCCGGCGAAATAGCCGCTTCAGTTAGTACAACACGTCTTCATAATATTGCCGGGAAGTATACAGGTAAAGATGATCCGGTATGCCTGGTGAGAGTACAGGGAGCTTTTCCTGCCACAGGAGAGATCATTTCTCCTTATAGCATTGGACATTATGTTGCAGGATTTATGAGAGGAAGCCATATTGGACCTCTTATGCCTGTTAAAATCAACTCCCCTGTTTCCTATTTTGATGGTCCACCACTTGTCTCTTGCCATGCTTTTTGTGTACATGAACATAAGTTTACCGAAGCTGCAGATACTTTTGATCACCCATTCTGGGATTATATCAGGGACAAAGTGTCTAAAAAGGCTGTCGAAATTCGGGAACAAGGATTTTCCGGGGCTGCCATGCTTCCATACAGTGAACTTGAGTATGGGGGAATTGTTGAGAGAATGGAAAAACTGGATAAATTTTTCACGGTAAGAAAATAAAAAAC
>DAOVQI010000160.1 GCA_030628785.1 Bacteroidota bacterium | reverse complement strand
GGTATTTATGTATCCATATTTGTCGGTATATTGAAAATCGTATCGGTTTTTGCCGTTCTCATCTTTTGTCTTGATAATTGTACCTTTGGTTATTGTTTTTGGAATGGGAAAAACTTCTTCGTCGGTAAGACCGGTAAAGATCTCATATGGTCTTCCTTCCATAAGTCCGACAAAAGCTATCCATTTCTCATTGTTATTGTTAAACCGGATTATTTCAGCATTCAGGACTTTGGGTCGCTTGGGAATATCCCGTTGTTCATTCTTCTTTCCCGCAACCAATACGCCGGTTCTTGATCCATCCCTGTAAACGGTTGTTCCCTTGCATCCTGATTTCCAAGCCGTAATATAAAGCTCACTTACCAATTCCTCTTTCGCATCTTCTGGCAGATTAATGGTTACACTAATGGAGTGATCGACCCATTTCTGAACGTCACCCTGCATTTTTACCTTACTTATCCAATCGACATCATTTGAAGTAGCTTTATAATATGGGGATTTTTGAACAACCTCGTCCATTTCCTTATCATCATAATTTATAACTTCTTCAGGATCGTACCCTTTTACTTTCATCCAATCGACAAATTTATGATGAAATACATTATATTCTTCCCAGGCATCTCCTATTTCATCCACGAAAGTTACATTTACGTCTTTGTCGTTTGGGTTTACTTTTCTTCTTCTCTGGTATACCGGTGAAAATACGGGTTCAATACCTGATGTAGTCTGTGTCATCAGGCTTGTTGTTCCGGTAGGAGCAATAGTCAACAGGGAAATATTTCTTCTTCCATGTTTGATCATATAATTGTATAAACCTTCATCGGTTTCTTTTACCCGCTGGATAAACGGGTTATTCTTTTCCCGGTTGGAATCGTATATATCAAATTTCCCTCTTTCCTTAGCAAGGTAAACTGAGGAACGGTAAACTTCAAGCGCCAACGTTTTATGAACCTCGATTGAAAAATCATTGGCATTTTCACTCCCATATCTCAGGCCTAAAGCAGCCATCATATCCCCCTCGGCTGTAATACCAATCCCGGTCCTTCTGCCTTCGAGTGTTTTTGTCCTGATATTTTCCCAAAGATGTCTTTCCACCCTCTTGATGTCATCATTTTCCGGATCTGAACTAATTTTAGCTAGAATAGTATCTATTTTTTCAACTTCCAGATCGATAATATCATCCATGATCCTTTGTGCCAGACCCGCATGTTCTTTAAAGAGTTCAAAATTAAATTTTGCTTTTTCAGTAAACGGATTGTTAACGTAGCTGTACAAATTAATAGCCAGCAACCTGCAGCTATCATATGTACAAAGAGGTATTTCGCCACATGGATTAGTGGATACTGTTTTATATCCCAAATCGGCATAGCAATCAGGTACCGATTCTTTGATCATCGTATCCCAAAAGATAACACCGGGTTCGGCTGATTTCCATGCATTATGCACAATTTTATTCCAAAGGTTACGGGCATCGATTTCTTTTGTTACAACAGGCTCCTCTGCATCAATGGGATACTGCTGAATATATGGTTTATTATTGATCACAGCATTCATAAACTCATCATCGATCTTTACCGAAATATTGGCTCCCGTAACTTTTCCAGCAGTCATCTTTGCATCGATAAAATGCTCTACATCGGGATGTTTGATTGATATGGTTAACATCAGGGCGCCTCTGCGTCCATCCTGTGCAACTTCTCTTGTGGAATTGGAAAATCGTTCCATAAACAGGACAACACCTGTGGATGTTAAGGCACTGTTCATAACATGGCTTCCTAAGGGACGGATATGGCTTAAATCATGACCCACACCTCCTCTTCGTTTCATTAACTGTACCTGTTCCTGATCAATCTTTAGTATCCCTCCATACGAATCGGATAAGCCTTCGTTTCCAATAACAAAACAGTTAGACAACGAGGCGATCTGGTATTCATTACCAATGCCTGTCATGGGGCCTCCCTGGGGAACTACATATTTAAAGCCTTGTAACACACTGTAAATTAATTCCTCATCCAGCGGATTGGGATAGTTTTTCTCGATCCTGTAGATTTCCCTGGCAAGGCGTCTGTGCATGTCGTCGGGAGTTTTTTCATAAAGATTCCCAAAAGAATCTTTTAAAGCGTATTTATTGACCCAAACCCTTGCTGCAAGTTCATCCCCTTCAAAATATTCCAAAGAAGCTTCAAATGCTTCTTCAAAACTATAAGTTTTCTTTTTTGCTTTTTCGGAAGACTTGATTAATTCCTGATCCTTTCCTTGTCTTTCCGGTACAGTTTTAATTTCTTTGACGGCTTTTTTTTGAGCAAACAATTCTCCCATCGATGATTATTATTAAACGTTAACTTGTTGAATATTTGGAAAATAGGTATAAAGACGAAGTCCGTTTCTGGTATCTGCAATTTAAATATTTCTACAGTATAGTTTGCATCAGAATTATCAACAATTAATAATATTTTTCAACCGGTTTGTTAATTTACTTAGAAAATATACCGAATACCCAGTTGAGCCTGCCATCTTGAGCTTCTAAACCCTGAATCATCGATACTCCATATATCACCATCAGGTTTGTTAAAGCTGAAGGTCGGGGTTGTTCCGTCAGTATCAAATCCTTCAAAGCTAAGCATTTTAAAGGCGTCATTCGACATATAATACCTGCGGCCCCAATCGTAATTCAGCAAGTTGGTAAGATTAAATATATCAAAAGTGACCTGAAGAGTATGCCTTCTGCCACCAGCGGTTAAAAATACATCCTGGGCAATTTTCAGATCCACAAGATTGGAGAACGGAAGACGAGCCCCGTTTCTCCCGGCATATTCCCCTCTGTGCTCGCTCAGATACTTGTCATCTTTGATGAACTGATCCAACTCGTTCCAATTGTCTGATGTAAGAACGATCTCAGAGGAGGAAGCAGGAATATAGATCAAGTTATTATCACTCTCTCCGTTGCCATTCATGTTGCCGTAGTCGTTATATACGTATGAGTATCGTTCACCGGATTGTCCGTTGTAATAGATTGAAATTAAAGTAGCCATGTTTTTCAACCACTCTTTTTTATAAGTAAGAAAAGCAACAATCCGGTGCCCCATATCAAAATCAGAATAACTCATATCCAGATTATTCAATCCGTTAACCTGTTCCATGTATCTATATTGGGATGAATTCTGCGAAGATGTTCCGTCATTCACCACTTTTGCTTTACCGAATGAATACGCAAGGCTGGCTGTGAAACCCTTCTCAAACGGTTTGCGTAATTCGGCGGTAATGTTATAGGTAAATCCCTTATTTGTGTTTGTCCCCAACATGACACGTGTGTAATCACCATCTATCCCGCTGTTGCTGTAGTGCGGGCGATTATCAGCTCCAGTAAGATAGAAATCCGGATTCGGGTTGATATTAATATTGTAATACAGTACATTATTCATTGTTTTAGTAAAGATCCCTTCCAGTGTTCCAATCATTCCCCATGGTAATTTTTGGTCCAGACCTAAGCTGGTTCTGAATATCTGCGGGAATTTAAAGTCTTTGGAGAAAAGGTCAACCTGGCCTCCCCAGGGAGCATCGGTTCCCCCGAAATCAGCGGCTTTGTATTGATTATCCCAGTCGGGTCTGAAAAAAATATCAGTTCCCCAGGAGCTTCTATGATATACGCCACCTATTGCAACTCCATTATTGGTATATGATCCGCCCGGCCAAACCAGGGGCAACCGGGAAGTAAAGATCCCCATACCGCCACGAAGCTGGATTGATTCATCACCTTTCAGGTCGTAGTTAAAACCAATTCTGGGGGAAAACATAAGTTGTGTTTTTGGCATTTGACCTGCTTTTGCTCCCATCATATCCCATCCTGCAGCTTCAAGTGCAGGTCTGGTAACCGTATTAAAGTTTTTGTCTTCATCGGGTTTGACAGGAAACATAGGCATATCAAACCGGATCCCGGCAGTTACTTTTAATTGGTCATTCACCTGGTATTCATCCTGTGCATAAATCCCAAGCTGGATCATATTAAAATCAGCAGCAGCAGCAGAACCGTCACCGGTAATATTATCAATCAATGAATAACCTCTTTCGTACTGATAGGCAGGAACTTCACTGCCTGTTCCAATAGTGAGGAAGTCAGCCACTGTACTATACCTGTATTCCCCGAAATTTTTCCTCATAAACAGGTTATAAGTAGAAGATAATTCATTATTTGTACCAATGGTGATCGTGTGTTTACCTTTATATATAGTAAAGTTATCGGTAATGGTCAGAACATCCTGATATAGCTGGTTTGCCGTTGAATAAGGCTCTGAACCAGCATAAATCGTAGCACTACCATCATATATTCTTAATGCAGGGAATGGATTTCCGCTGGGGTCGCGGTCGTCTCTAACCATAGTAAGCCCAATAATCAAATTGTTGGAGAATTGATCGAAATTACTTTTCAATTCAAAAGCAGATGAATTGGTAATGCTTGGAAAGTATTCACTATTATTAAGAAAACCCAATGAACGGCTGCTGGACCGGGTTGCTTTTAATGCATCAAGATTGGTATAGGAATGTCGAAGGGTCAACTTATGCTGCTGGTTGATATTCCAGTCGAGCCGGACCAGGAATTTATCCGAATCAAGTGTCCTGGTTTTATTTCCATAAGGTCCGGGATCATATCCGAAACTTTCCATTTTAGCTTTTACCAAATCAATAGTAGCTTGGTTGGAATCTCCCGAATAATCACCAAAGTTGAATGGCTGTGGTGTTTCGTCTCTTTGTATTTCTGTGCTCACAAAGAAAAATATTTTATTTTTTTTTATTGGACCTCCCACTCTGAAACCATAAGTGCTGGAAGAAAACTCATCCAATTTAACCTTGTCAATCGTTTCATCATCGGTAGGTGTTAAACCGGCGAAACTTTCATTCCTGGTGTAAAAATAGACTGAACCTTTAACCTGATTGGAGCCACTTCGTGTAACAGCGTTAATGCTTGCTCCGGCAAACCCGCCTTGTTTTACATCGTAGGGAGCCAACACGACCTGAAACTGTTCGATGGCATCCATACTAATAGGTGTGCCCCCTGTTTGCCCGCCATTTGTGCCGGTAGCAGATAATCCAAAAACATCGTTATTTATTGCACCATCGATGGACAGGGCATTATACCTGTTATTCATACCGGCAATTGAGATACCACCATAATCATCGACTGTTGCCTGGGGAGTTAGTCTTGTAAAATCGGTAAGATCTCTCCCTACCGTCGGCATCATGTTGATCTGGTCCGAACTGATCACTGTTTCAGCGCCTGTGCGGTTACCATCAAAAATATTATATTCCTGGATCCTGGTGCCCACAACCTGCACTTCTTCAAGTTCAAGCTGTTTTTCCCCTAACGTAACATTAACTCTGAAGGCTTGACCAAGAGTTAAATAAATATTATCCTTTTCGAATGATTCAAAACCAACGAAGGATACCGTCAGCTTATACGGCCCTCCAATATTCATGTTGGGGAGACGGAAGTAACCATCATTATCGGTAATACAACCAAACTGGGAACCGGTTGGTGTATGAACTGCAATAACGGTTGCTCCGGGTAGCGACTCATTCCCTGTATCGAGAACCCTTCCATTCATACTGGAAGTGGTCGTTCCCTGGGCAAACGATGTTGCTGTAATCATCAAAAATGCCAAAAGTATGGCAAATCCTTTAAATAGTTGCTTCATAGATATAAATTTAGATATTAGGTTAACAATTTTTCAACAATGATATTTGTGGCTCCGAGGCTGTTTTCGATGAATTTTTTTGCAATTTTCCCGGCAGTATCAAGGAGTTCCTGATTTTGGAGTAAAGTATCAAGGGTGTTCATTAATTCTTCAAAACTTCGGATTGAGAAAGCTCCCTCCTGATTTATCAACTCAACAGCTTCACGAAACTTTTGAAAATTGGGGCCGAATATAACCGGTATTCCAAAGGTTGCAGCCTCCAAAATGTTATGAATTCCTTTTCCAAAACCGCCACCAATATAAGCTATATCACCATAATAATACAAAGATGATAACATACCAATATTATCGATAAGCAATACGTCAAAATCTGAAGCATTATCCCGGTTAATTTCCGAATACCGGACTATTCTTTTGTTAATGTTCCTTACGATCCTTGAAAGATTTTCCTCGTGGATTTCATGCGGTGCTATAATCCATTTCACATCATGAAAAGTTTGGTTTAAATAGGGAATCAGGATCTCCTCATCCTCTTTCCAGCTGCTTCCAACGATAATGGTAGTTTTATTCTGTTTAAATTTTTCAACAACTGGTAAGCGGTTAGCTTGTTTAACAATGGAATAAACGCGGTCGAACCGGGTATCGCCGGCAATACTGATATTGTTCAATCCGATGGTTAAAAGCAAATCTTTTGAACTGCTTGTTTGAACAAATATATAAGTGAAGAATTTTAACAGGTCCCTGAAGAATCCGCCATACCGTTTAAAAAAGATTTGTGTACTTCTGAAATTTGCAGAGATCAGATAAACCGGAATGTTCTTATTATTAAGCGTTTGAATGAAATGATACCAAAACTCATATTTGACAAAAACCACAACGGATGGATTGATGAGCTCAATAAACTTTTCTGCATTTTTCTTTGAATCCATTGGCAGATAAAAGATATAATCAGCTCCATCATAATTCTTTCTGATCTCATATCCTGAAGGAGAAAAAAATGTAAGCAATATCTTATATTCAGGATTTTGTTTACGGAAGGCTTCAATTACAGGACGGCCCTGTTCAAATTCACCGAGTGATGCACAATGAAACCAGGCTATTTTTTCCTGAGGATTAACCTGTTTCAGGATATTAACAAATAAGTTTTTCCTTCCATTCAACCATAACCGCGCTTTACCGTTAAAAATAGAAGCGATCCGGATGGACATACTGTAGATCACTAAACCCAGATCGTAAATTAATCGCATTGACACAAGGTTTTTTTTGAACCGGATAAAGGTAATTTCAATTATCCTTCCGGCAAAATAAAAGAAAACGAATTAAAATGCTGCAAGGAGAAGCTCAATATCCTTGGATTGTATTCCAAAATGATTACCAATGAATTCATTGGTAAGAATACCATTATAAATATAAACACCTCTTCTTAATCCTTTGTCTTCTTTCAATTGTACCTGAATGCCACCTGATTGTCCGATATTCAATAAGATAGGTGAGAATACATTGCTCAATGCAATGGAAGCCGTTCTGGCTACACGGGATGGAATATTGGTTACGGCATAATGTATT
>DAOVQI010000147.1 GCA_030628785.1 Bacteroidota bacterium | reverse complement strand
CGATTTGACGGGGATATTTCTTCTTTTACAATATCAGAACAGGGCAATTGGCTGGCTGTTGCCGGCAGACAGGAAAAAGGACTAAACAAAAGTGAAGTACAATTGTTTAAGGTATCAGGCATCCAGCCTTCTTCAAGCATATCCGGTTATCAAACCTCTGGTGCCAGAAAAGAAATTACTATGGCACAAAGTAACCTGACTTCTACCAATGTACCCATGGAGTTTAATCCTGTTGATATTCCAGGTGATGAAAATATTGATAACGCTGGCAAATATTATGCCCTGATAATAGGAATTAATAAATATGAAGATCAAATGATCAATGATCTTGATGCACCTTTAGAAGATGCGCAGAAAATTTATGATATCTTAACCAGGTCATATACTTTTAATGCCAGGGATGTGATATTTCTGAAAAACCCAACCCGTACTAAAATTATTGACGCCCTGGATAATCTTGAAAAGACCGTAACCCTTGCCGATAACCTCTTAATTTTTTATGCCGGTCATGGGCATTGGGATGAAAATACTCATAAAGGCTATTGGCTGCCTTCTGACGCACAGCATAACAGTACGGCTAATTGGCTACGAAACAGCTCATTAAGTGGTTATATAAAAAGCATTCCGTCAAAACATACTCTTTTAATTGCAGATGCCTGTTTTAGTGGATCTATTTTCAAAACAAGAAGTGCATTTGCCAAACCTTCAAGGGCTATTCAAAGATTGCATAACCTGCCAAGCAGAAAAGCTATGACCAGCGGTACTTTAAAAGAAGTACCTGATAAAAGTGTATTCCTGAAATATTTTATGAAAAGGTTGAATGAGAACCAGGAAACTTACCTGCCTTCCGAACAACTATTTTATAGTCTTAAACCTGCCGTTCTGAATAATAGCAGTAATATTCCCCAATTTGGTGAAGTTAAGAATACCGGAGACGAAGGCGGAGATTTTATTTTCATATTAAAATAAACCTGACCTGACCTTTGGTTTCAATCCTTGTTTTGTTTCTTCTTTATCCATTATGCAGCCACTCCTTTAATAAATATCTCCACAAACTCTTTCATTTTGGTAATAATGCGCTCGCCAATTTCACGAGCCTTCAGTACGCTGGGGCGGTTATCTAAACATTTAAACACCTCATCGCGAATTGGCTCCTGCTCACTGTAGATGTAAGCATCTATTAATCCCTGAAATCATCGGCTCCCATCTTACCCCTGAGGGTATTGGCGATATTCCAGAGCTGTTGTTCGAGTTGTTTGTTGTTATCGGTCATATTTTACAAAAATATCAAAAACTCTCTTTTATTCTTTTATTAAACAAGCTAGTATGCAACGTTTGCGAATGTGTAAACTTACATATAGATTAACTATGTACTCTTGTTTTAATTACACATATTTCATTTCTTGCCAGTTTTGAAACCTATAGGGTTTCGTGGTTCGTTTTTCTTTTCAATCAACTGGCGTATGGCTTCAAACACTACCTTAAACTGTTGGTCGTATTTGCTCTCCATTTCCTCCAGTTTCTTTTTCAGTTCTTTATTTTGGCCAATCAACTCCCTCATTCGTACAAAAGCCCGCATGATGGCAATGTTTACATTTATGGCTTTTTCGCTGCGCAATACGCCGCTGAGCATGGCAATGCCCTGTTCAGCAAAGGCAAATGGTGTAGCTGGTGAAAACTTTACGGATCCAAGGTTATCACAATTTGTGATAAGCTCTTTCCATTCCGTTTCGGTCAGTTGAAACATAAAATCTTCCGGAAATCTATTTATATTTCTTCTTACTGACTGTTTTAAAACCCTTGTTTCAACTTCATACAAGGCAGCCAGGTGAAAATCGAGCATTACTTTAACACCTCTGATGTAATAGATTTGGGAGATGATATTTTTGGATCTTATTAAATCACTCATGCTGGGTTGCTTTTAGAGCCTATCACAATTTGTGATATCATAAAATTATGGAAAAAGAAATTTATTAAAAATTTATTATTTTCTTCTAAGCCTTGCTTATAACGATAAGTATATGAAAAGTAGGCGGATGCGGAGTACTTCTCTTTCAAGTTACGATAAACTTGAATCGGGCTGCAATCTTTGAATTTACTACTGTTTCGCCTATTTTTTATATACATTGTTAGCTATATGTAGCCAAAAACGGAAATAATAACTATTCAACTTTCTCAATTATATAATTTTTCTTCCTTAATAATTCAAGAATGTTATCAGGTCCAAAATAATGGCCTGCACCTACAAGAACCATATATGTAAATTCACCTTGTTTGGAAATATTCTCTATCTTTTCAACCCATTTAATATTTCTATCTGCGAATACACTGCTATATATATATTTCATTTGTGGATTTTCAAAATCATAAAATTCAAGAAATATTTTTTTAAAGCTTTCTATGTCTCCTTTAAAATATGCATCAAATAATGGGGATTCCTTTTGTGCTAGGGATTCAATTATGCTCACAATATTTTCAATTATTAATATTTGACTTTCAAAAGGTAAATTAAACTCAAACAATTTAAACTGGTGTACGAGGCTATCCAGTCCGATAACTTGCTTGTTATCCTTTTCTGCTAGTTCCCTGAAATGTTTGTCAATAGCAAGCTCAGGATCATATCCAACCAATCTTAATTTGAAGACAGATAAATACATATTTAATAACCATGCTTCATAATTATCATATTTTAAAAATTCATCTTTACCAATAATTTCAATTATCTTTTCTATTGTAAGAGAATCTAAAAAATTGCGTAAATACTTATCTTCCGGTAATTTATCTTTCTGTGCATACTCCAACATTTTTTTTTCTATAGTTACAAAATCCTCTTTGACTTCCATAATTAATATATTCGCCCTATCATAACAATCCATGTATTTTTTGGGTAGTGGATAATTATTTTGATTTGCCACATGCACTGATCCGACCAGGTAAAATACATTGTTGTTAATTATTGTTTTCCAAATAAAATATTCTTGCTTTTCATTAATTTCTTTATTATTATCCGATTGAGAAACCAATTTAGACTGCCACCTATAGTTCTGGCATGAAGCGTCTGTAAAAAATGTTGATAGTAAAACTGTTAAGTGAATTGCGAAAATTTGCCTAATACTTAAATTAAAAAAAAATGTTTTCATGGTTAAATTATTTAAGGGTTATTATTGTTTTCATCAAAAATTAATAATTCATGTGAATTAAAATTTGATCTGATTTTTTGGGCTATTATAGCTAACGTTTGTGAATGTGTAAACTTACATATATTTTAACTATCCACTTATTTTCAACTACCTATACATCCTAAAATTAAATGTCAAATCGTCTGGCTGTATATAACCTTTATTATTCATAAACTATAGATTAAAAAAATATCAATAGCCCCGTCCTTTAGGGCGGGGAACAAAGTTAGCCTATTTCTCTCCTCTCAAAATTTGGAGAATTTTATTTTCAAATTTATTAAATTCCCCAAATTTTGAGGGAGGGGAGTAGGTTTTTCACATCCCGATAGCGAAGCTCCCGTCTGAACGGATTCATCCGGGCGGGTGTCGGGATCTGTCATGTTTCTCCCGATTTCGCTCCGCTTCATCCGGGATTAATTCAACCCGGGGTTTTTAATAACCCCGACAAAGATCGTTAAGCTCTGCAGGCATTAATTACTCGTAACCCGAACTGAAGCCTGCCCGGCTTACTTGACGGGTCGGGATACGAGAATTACTACAACTCTTCCAGGTCCGGTGGACTCTGGAAGGTTTTTAAGCTACTTAAATGCCTCCCTTATCCGTCTGACCGACTAAAGCCTGCCCGAAAGAATGAATTCTTTCATTCCCGCCCGGATGACTCCGGTCGGACGGGCAGGCGGGCGGTCGGACGGTTCCCTGCCCTCACCTGCCGGATCGGCTGAAATAACCGGACGGTTTCCTGCCCTTAATTTTCTTTCAGTCCCGCATACGGGACGTGATTTCATTTTGTATTATCATTTCACAGCCATTAAAATGGCTGCCTATTATCATTCTATCCCTACGGGATGATATGTAACGATGATCTCGGACGTTTGCCTTTAGTCAACCTTTATGGAATCCGCAATACGGATTCAATAAAAGCTTATCTTTACACTGGTTTATTTCATAATATGACAAAAAAAGAAAGGTATAAAAAGGTAATTGAATACTTTACGGCTCACCTGCCTGTTGCCGAAACCGAATTGACACATACCGATCCTTTTGAACTCCTGGTTGCAGTAATATTATCCGCTCAGTGCACGGATAAAAGAGTGAATAAAATCACACCGGAATTACTGGCAAGATATCCGACAGCCAGGGATATGGCGAAAGCTGCCACGAATGAGGTCTATGAGTTGATAAAAAGCTGCTCCTATCCGAATAACAAGGCAAAACATTTGATTGGTATGTCGAAAAAACTGGTCGGGGAGTTTAACGAAGTTGTGCCTTCAGATATAGATAATTTGCAAAAACTTCCGGGAGTTGGCAGGAAAACAGCCAATGTTATTGCAGCAGTTGCTTTTAATCAACCGGCTATGCCTGTGGATACACATGTTTTCAGGGTTTCAGCACGTATCGGCCTAACTTCAAATTCCAAAACACCATTGGACACAGAAAAACAACTGGTTAAGAACATACCTGACAATATCATTCCACTTGCGCATCATTGGCTGATTCTTCATGGAAGGTATGTTTGTCAGGCACGAAAACCGCTATGTGATGAGTGTGGATTACAGGAATATTGTAAGTATTATGAGAAGAGAAAATAATAGAGTTTGTTGTATGAAACTAATTAACCTAATTGACCTAATTTCTAAATAAATCCCAAAAACCAAGTTCCAATTGGGTTATTGGGAATTAATAAACAATTTTGAACTTAGTCATGCTTATAGCGTGACGATCTCATATCCTGTCCCGATTTTCGGGAAACGAAGTGAACTTAGCGCAGCGATCTCATGAACGAAGTGAATAATAAATTCCGATACGTTAAAATGAAAAAGATCTACCTGGATTATAATGCCACTACTCCTTTGCATGAAGAGGTTATTGAAGCCATGAAACCTTACCTGGGGGATTATTTCGGTAATCCTTCCAGCTCTCATTGGTTTGGCGCTCAGACAAGAAAGGCTGTTGAAAACGCCAGAAAACAAGTAGCAGCATTGATCAATTGTAATCCTGATGAGATTATATTCACAAGTGGCGGGACCGAATCGAATAATTATGCCATTAAAGGGTTTGCTTTTGCCAATAAGTCGAAAGGCAATCATATCATTACATCCGCCATCGAACATCCTGCCGTTACGGAAGTGTGTAAATATCTTGAAGAACAAAGGTTTGACATAACCTATCTGCCAGTTGATGAAACAGGATTAGTGAATGTTAAGAAGGTTGAGGAGTCGATTACCCCACAAACTATCTTAATCACCATAATGCATGCGAACAATGAGGTAGGGACCATTCAACCTATTGTTAGTATAGCAAGCATTGCCCAGAAACATCAAATAGCTGTACATACCGATGCAGCTCAGTCGATAGGAAAAATACCTGTAGATGTTAAAGAATTAAATGTCGATCTTCTTTCTGTTGCCGGACACAAATTTTATGCCCCCAAAGGAATTGGAGCTCTTTATATCCGCAGAGGTATACGGTTAGAAAAACAAATTCACGGCGCTGACCACGAGCAAAACTTACGTGCAGGAACCGAAAATGTTCTGGAAATCGTCGGGTTTGGGAAAGCATGTGAAATTGCAAAACGGGACATTAACAAAAACCATTCTTTTTTTAAATCAATGCGAGACCGCCTGCTGCAAAAACTATCGGAAAGAATTAAAGATTTAAAAGTAAACGGGCATCCTGATTTGTGCCTGCCGAATACTTTGAATGTCAGTTTCAAAAATATTGACGCCAATACTCTCCTTTCAGAACTCGAAAACATTGCCGCATCCGCTGGGGCAGCCTGTCATTCAGATAAAACAGAAATTTCAAGTGTGTTAACTGCCATGAATGTTTCATATGAAGAAGCATTAGGCGCCATAAGGTTTTCTACAGGCAGATTCACAACCCCCCGGGAAATAGATCAGGCAACCGGTCAAATTGTTGAGGCTTATCAACGTATCATTCAAAATACAGATGCAAGTAATTTTACTCCTTCTACTCCGGAAAAAATTAAATTAACGCAATATACACATGGGTTAGGTTGTGCCTGTAAATTGAACCCATCGGTTCTTGAAAAGATTATCAGGAATAATCCAATTCCCGACGACCCAAATGTGTTGGTTGGAGTAAGTACTTCCGATGATGCAGCAGTCTATAAATTGAATGAAGATACTGCAATTGTTAAGACGATCGATTTTTTCACCCCAATGGTAAACGACCCATATTTTTTTGGAGCCATTGGAGCGGCAAACGCACTTAGTGACATTTATGCCATGGGAGCTCAACCACTGTTTGCTTTAAATATTGTTGGATTTCCGGTCAATCGTTTGCCGCTTGAAGTCCTGGAAACCATCCTTAAAGGCGCTAATGATAAAGCCAAAGAAGCTGGAATAAGTATCCTTGGAGGTCACTCAATCGAAGATAATGAACCAAAATTCGGCATGGTGGTTACGGGTAAAGTTCACCCAAAGAAAATTTTAACGAATGCAAATGCTCAACCTGGTGATGTTATTTTACTAACCAAGTCGATTGGACTGGGTATAATAACCACGGCCATAAAAAAAGATTTGGCGGATCAGGAAACGGTGGACCTGGCTACCAAAATAATGAGCACCTTAAACAAAACAGCTGCTCAAATCATGATGAACTACCCTGTTAATTCCTGCACCGATGTAACCGGTTTTGGATTACTTGGCCATTTACTTGAAACAACAAGGTCGAGTAAAGTTGATGCTGAAATATACATTGATAGAATTCCGGTTATTCCAGAAGCTTATAACTTTGCTTCAGCCAACATCATACCCGGAGGAACATATAACAATTTGAAATTTGTTACAAAATCGATCAAGTGGGGTGCAGAAGTGGTAAAAATTCAACAAATCATTCTTTCAGATGCTCAAACCTCCGGTGGTCTCTTAATATTTCTCCCCGAAAAACACGCTGAAAAATTAGTCCGGGATCTTCACAACCATGGGGTAAGTGAAGCCAGGATAATTGGAGTGATTACCGGTAAAGGAAAGGGGATTATCAGGGTTAATTAATTTCCAGATTATTCATTGAATTTTTTTCGCTATCCTTTCTTTTACAACAAAGTGGTTTTATAGGCTAAGGCTAAGGCTGAGGCTAAGGTATTTGACTGCTCATTTTAGCCTTATTAAATTCAATTTATCTCATTTTTTTATTTTATCTCACATACTAAAGGGTCTTTCTTTTCTCTATTCTTAGTGCGTTTCCTCCATGAAGGATGAATAATTTTTATAGGTTCATTTTGGCTTAAGGCTTTTCTTGTTAAGTGAAGCAACTTACCCTTTAATCTGTTTGAAAACAATCCATAACCTAGAACCTGCGATGCCAAGCTCTGATTTATTAGTTCATAACAACTTCCTCTTGATATTTTGTAAAATCGTGTTTTATCCAATTTTTCATACCTGCCAAACCCCTCAGATATGTTGTTTGTAACTGAGTTAGCTGCCCTGCGCATATCTGAAACTAAGCCATATTTTTCTTCTTTGGGATAAGCCTTAGTTACTTCATATACCTTGAGCAATAACTTAAAAGCTTTCTGCCATACAGGCCCTGTGAAATTGCTTGCCCTGT
>DAOVQI010000073.1 GCA_030628785.1 Bacteroidota bacterium | reverse complement strand
TACATCTTTGGACTCTTGATTTAATTCTTCTTTATTTTCCTTTTTCCCTCAGCACGCTGTCGCTGAAGCTTTAGCGTAGGCGCCCTTAGCCTTAGCCTCAGCCTTATTCCACAGTCATTCAAATTTAGCAGTTTCATTTGAATAGTATTAACCTTTTTAATTGCTTTGGAAGCTATGTCCTTGTATTGGATTTTTATTAAAGGCCTGCCTGCATCGCTTTCGCGTAACTCCTTGCTTCGCCGTAACGGCTTCGCGAAGGCGCAGTCAGCAGGGCAAAGCCAGACAGGCAGGGGTCACTTTGTGTTAATAAATTCTAACCCCTGATCTAATTGCGGGAGTAAACCACTTTGCCGGCAACGATTGTCTGCTGAATAATCAATTTTCCTTCTTCAATCGTAAAAAGTATAAGATCGGCGCGTTTGCCCGTGGATATTTCGCCCAGATTCAGGTTAAACATTCGTGCCGGATTTGCACTGGCCATATCTATGGCCTGGCCAAGATTGCATTGTGTAAACCGCATAATATTTCCTACACAGACACTTATGGGTAAAGCTGCCCCTGCAAGCACATTTTCTGCAGGGAACCTGACCACATTCGGAGTGAGTACCACTTTTCGCCCGTCTTTGATGTATTCGCCAGGTTCTAAGCCGGCCAGATCCACAGCATCTGAAACCAAGATGGTATTATCAGGACCTTTGACCTGGAAAAAAACCTGCACTTCTTCCGGGGTTAGATGATATCCGTCGACAATGAGGGTGGGTGTAAGCCTGCTGTCTGCCAACTGTGGCCATAGAGGATTTAGATGCCGGTTAATCATATTTGCGCATCCATTTCCCAGATGCGTGGACATACGTGCTCCGGCATCGGCGGCTTGCCTGATAATTTCTGCTGTACCATTATGGTGCCCGAGGGAAACAACAAGCCCTCTTTCCGTGCATTTACGGATGAAAGGAATGGCACCATCAATTTCCGGAGCGACTGTAACCAGTATGATTTTATTCCTTGAGGCTTTTTGATATTGTAAAAATTCTTCCCAATCAGGAGGACGGATGTATTTTTCCAAATGAGCTCCCCTAAATCCTTTAACAGGCGAGATATAAGGGCCTTCCAGGTGAAAGCCCGGGATGGATGGAGAGATCTCCGGATCATCAAAAACCTGCGATAAGACCGCAAAACATTTTATTAATTTTTCATGATCAGCGGATGTCAATGTAGGCAAAAATGTGGTTACGCCCTCCTTCCACAGGGATTTTACCGCTTTACGCAAATCATTAATATTCAAATCGGGATTGCCGAAATTTACCCCCATATATCCGTTAATTTGTAAGTCGATAAGACCTGGAGCGAGATAAATTTCCGGTGTTTTGTTTTCTTTTTCCAACCGGACTATCTCCGATATTTTTCCATCGGAAATGATGATCTCAACCGGAGTCTTATCGGAATATAGTATTCCTTTTATGACCTTTTGTTCAATTTTTTGTCCGTGAATTAATTGCGGTGAGCTTACCAAACTGAAGATTATTAAAAAGAGTATGTAGCTCCTGGTTAAAAAAATTTTCATGTTCATATTATTTTTTTTGAAGTTAAGCAAATAAAACAAATACTATCTTTTAAATCTTTCATATAATTACTTTACAAGATATTATTTATTTCTTTTAATTACAAATCATTTGTATATTTACTTACTTTTAAAATGCTAACATTATGAAATTTATTAATTAAGAACTAACGATTTAGCAATTTTGTAAAAATATGAATATTAAATTATTAATCAGCAGCCTGATCGCATTTTTCGCTTTAGTTAATCCGGTTCATAAAATGCTGGTTATTACCTCTTTACAAAATCAATTTACAATTCAGAAATTAAAGTACAAAACAAAATGAAAATGAAAAAATTTAAGAGTTACCTGGTCATCCTGGTGATTGTTTCAGGAATGGCAATTGAGGTATCAGCCCAGAAAACAATCTATGTGAGGCCCAATGAAATTAACGATGTTTTAACCAATCCGGGAATAGGTTTTATGACCTTTCAACGGTTTAACGGTGATGAATTAAATGAAGGTAGTGGTTGGACCGAAGGCTTTCCAATAGAGTATCAGGAGTTTGATGGAAACCTGGAAAACAAAGATCATCCAATGACTTCGATGGCTTATTTCAGGGTTTATTGGAAATTTATTGAACCGGAAATGGGCAAATATAACTGGGCAATGATGGATAAAGCCTTAAAGACAGCTCATGAGCGACAGCAGACTATTTTACTTCGCATTGCACCGTATGGGACAGGACCTGACAGGGACGTCCCGGCATGGTATCGTGCCATGGTAGGTGAAAGAGACGAATGGTTACCAGATGGAAGGAAAGGCTGGCAGGTGGATGCTGAAGATCCCAAATACGCTTTATACTTCGGAAAAATGATAAAAGACCTTGGTCAACGGTATGACGGGCACCCGGATCTTGAAGCAGTCGATCTTTCAATTGTCGGATTCTGGGGAGAAGGCAGAGGCTCTGCTATACTTACACCAAAAACAAGGGAAGCTTTGGTAAACGCGTATACCAATAATTTCAAAAAAACACCATTGATTATGCTTCTGACAGATGAGAAAACGAACAAGTACGGCCTTACACAGGCAAATGTGGGCTGGAGGGTGGATTGTATTGGCGATCTTGGATTCTGGGCTGAAGAACAGGATGGCTGGACTCATATGTACCGTTATTATCCTCAGGGCATCATCAATTTTGGAATGAAGGATGCATGGAAAAAAGCGTCTGTCAGTCTTGAAATTTGCGGTACACTTAAAAGCTGGAAAGAAAAACAAGGGTATAACGCAGACGATGTGGATTATATAATTGATGAAACATTAAAATGGCACATATCCTCTTTCAATGCAAAATCTTCAGGAGTGCCCAAAGAATGGTGGCCCCAGATCAACCGCTGGCTCAAAAAAATGGGTTATCGCTTTGTACTGCGCAATTTTTCCTATCCTGAATTCATAGCACCCAATGATAAACTTTCATTTTCTTCCTGGTGGGAAAACAAAGGTGTTGCACCGTGTTACAAAAAGTTCCTTCTGGCAATCAGGCTTACGAATGAAAAAAGATCAGAGGTTATGATCACTGAGGCTGATATTACTACCTGGCTTCCCGGCGACAATGTTTATGATGATGCGATATTTGTTCCCCCGGATATGCCTGCCGGTGAATATAAATTACAAATCGGCATTATTGACCGTCAATCACATGAACCCAAAGTAAGACTTGCCATTGAAGGAAGAGACCCTGAAGGTTGGTATACTATTGGGAAATTAAAAATTAAAAATTAAAAATTAAATGATAATCAAAAAACAGTCTGTTTTATCGATAATAGGAATGCTGATTTTGATGGTGATCGCTAATGATCTCTTAGCTCAGAAAATTATAACTGTCAAGCCAAAGGAGATTGATGATGTACTTACAAATCCCGGAAAGGGATTTATGACCTTTCAACGGTTCAATGGTGATGAATTAAATGAGGGGATCGGATGGACAGAAGGATATCCGATTGAATACCAGGAATTTGACGGTGATCTGGAAATGAAGGAACACCCAATGACTTCCATAGCTTATTTCAGGTTATATTGGAGGTTCCTTGAGCCCGAACAGGGTAAGTATAACTGGGTTCTTATTGATAAAGCATTAAAAACCGCTCATGACCGGAAACAACAGCTTTTATTCAGAGTTGCTCCCTATGGAAATAATTTACCAAAAACTGATGTTCCCGACTGGTACAGGGAAATGGTTGGGGATACATTTATAAACCAGTCCGTTATAAAACACTGGCAAGTTGATCATGAAGATCCCTGTTATATTAAACATTTCGGCAGCCTTATCCGTGAAATGGGTAAACGGTATGACGGGCATCCTGATCTGGATGCAGTAGACCTTTCAATTATTGGTGCCTGGGGTGAAGGGGAATATACAAAACTATTATCTGAAAAAACCATGAAGGCCCTGGTAGATGCCTATCTGGAATCCTTTAGAAAAACACCATTGATCATGCAATTGACGGATCTTAAAACCAATAGTTACGGCCTCTCAAAAGCAAACGTCGGCTGGCGTGTGGATTGTCTTGGTGATCTTGGTTTTTGGGCAGAAGAACAAGGCGGCTTTACGCATATGTACGATGTGTATCCGCAGGATATCATTAACTGCGGCATGCAGGACGCATGGAAAAAAGGCCCGGTTTCCCTTGAGGCTTGTGGCACCATTAAGGGCTGGAAAGAAAAACAGGGCTATACCATTGAAGATGTAAGATTTATAATTGATGAATCGCTAAAATGGCACATTTCTTCCTTTAATAACAAGTCATCAGGAATACCTGAAGAATGGTGGCCGGAAGTCAACAGATGGATTAAGAAAATGGGATACCGTTTCGTATTGCGAAAGTTCACCTATCCTGAAACACGTAAACCTGGCGAAAGATTGTTTTTCACTTCCTGGTGGGATAATAAGGGAGTGGCTCCCTGCTACAAGGAATTTCCATTGGCGATACGGCTAAAAAACGAGAAAAGAACCCATATCCTGGTTACTGAAGCAGATATAAGATCCTGGCTCCCGGGCGATAATCTTTACGATAATGCGGTTTTTATTCCTATGGATATGCCTCCGGGTGATTATGACCTCCAAATTGGTATTATTGATCCGTTTACTACCGTGCCTGAAATTAAACTGGCTATTGAAGGAATGGATCAGGATGGATGGTATACTATGGAGAAATTAAAAATTATAAATTAAAAATTAAAAAAACAGAATACTAAGTCAAAAATGTTTGTTTGCCACTCTCTTATTTTGTGCGTCAGCATTTCTTCCCGGCATGTTTGCTAACGTACATAGCTAAATGCCTGTGTCCCGAAGGGCATGGCATTTATCTGATGTTAAGCAAAGTAGGGTTTATGTTCTTTCATGTCTTTTATAGTCGCTGTTAATCCATCCTTGTATGATGGATATTCAAGTTCCCAGTCCAATATCCTTTTTGCTTTTTCATTTGATACTTTACAATTCATTCGGATTATTTCATAAAAGTCTTTTCCTATTATCAATTTTATAATAAATCCTGGGATTTTACCAAGTCGTTTTTTATTCATTAATTCAGCCATATAAATTGTAAAGTCTTTTTGTGTTACAGGTGTGTCATCTGCTATAATAAACTTTTCTCCAATTGGCATTTTTTCAATTGCTTTAATAATTGCATTTGCTGCATCGCTTGCATGAATATTAGGAATACAATTATCTCCTTTCCCGATAATTTTACTTCGTCCTTTATCCATCATTTCAAACATAAAGCGGAATAGTCCTCCATTACCATAAATTTTTCCGTAAATTAGCTGAATTACTTTAGGGTTATTGGTTTTGATGGCATTATTTACCATTTCATCTGTGTCAATACCAATTTCTGTAAGACCAATCCTTAAAACTGTCCAGGTTTCATCTGCAATTTCATCTTTTTCTGTCTTGTAACTTGTTCCTCCGGGTAAAATTATTGGTGCATTATAAAGAATTGCCAAATCCATTGAGTTGCGAAAAAAATCATTTGTTTCTTCTCGTAATTCTGCTTTACGCTTTTTAGTTATTCGGTGCCCGGGTTTCACATTTGGCATAGCAAGAAGTACAATAAAATCAAGCTCACCGGGCAAATCTTTTTCAAACTCTTTGACTTTTCTTATATCGCCTAAAATACCATATGCACCTAATTTCTTTATCCTTTCTATTTTATTTTCAGAACGAGTAAGAACAAATACCTCATTATCATTTTTAACAAGTTTTGGAAGTAAATAGCTTCCTGCTAATCCTGTTCCTCCGATTACAAGTATTTTCATAGCCTACATGAGTTTTCCTATTTTGCCTAACGTTTGGTGTATGAGGCGTTGGGCATTTCGAAGCACCTCACTATCAAACTGCTAATATGTTTATTAAAAGTATTCATGTTTAGCTTAACCATTTGCTGCCCAATGACTTATACATATTGTTGTGCCACGTTTTTTTTTCTCAAGGTTTAAATTGAAGTAAATAACACTGAAGAATTACTCCGAAAGTATTCGATACAATTCAAGATTTAGGTAGTAGTGATGACCTTCGATTTCTTTCTTCTCCATCACTTGCATATCACATAACTTATTGAGATAATCTCTTGCTGTATTTTCCGCATAAATTCCAGAATCAACCAGATGTTTTACCTTGGTAAACGGTTGAGTAAACAAGAATTCTATAAGACCTTCCGGATTACGAAATTTTCGATCATCTTTCTTCACAAATTCTAGAATTGAATCTTTTATATACACAATTTCATTGATCTTATGGAACGTAATATTCGAAGTGTTTTCAATGGCTCTCATCATAAATAATAACCAATCCTTCCAGTTACTTCTTTGAGAGACGCCCATTAATCCGGAGTAATAATCATCCTTATGATCCAAAATGTATCGACTGAGGAACAATATTGGAACATCCAGTAGTCCTTTGTTCGTCAAATAATGGATATTGAATACACGTCCTGACCTGCCGTTTCCATCACGGAATGGGTGAATAGCCTCAAACTGAAAATGAGCAATGGCCATTTTTAGTAAATGATCAATTCTATACTGCTCATCATCATTCAAGAAGTTTACAAGATTGTCTAGCTTATCTTTAATTATGGTAACACCTCTAGGAGGAGTATAGATAACCTGACCGGCATTTGGTCCTGTGCCTCCTTGTTTAATAGTCGTATTCAAGAAATCGGGACGAATCCCTTCCGTTGTTTGCTTTATTTCCTGAAATACCTGTATAAAGTAGTCTTGATCAAATTGTCCGGTTTTTTGTAAATAGTTGTAGCCAGACCAAAGTGCTTCCCGATATCTTAATACCTCTTTGGATGCTCCTGTTGTTTTAGTGTTTTGATCGCTATATGCTTTATATAGCTCATCATCAGTTGTGAATACGTTCTCAATCGCACTGGAAATCTTTGCTTCCTGCAAGCTTATTGTATTAATCAATAGCCCTTGATTTGGAATTATAGCACTACGACCGTGAAGTCTTGCTAAAGCTGCTTTTGCATCTCCAAGCTTCTCCAATATTTCTATTGTTTGATAAAGCTCCTTTCTAATGGGTAACGAGGGAAGATCATTCCAGGGAACATTTCTGTCAGGATTGATTGAATAAAGTATTTCGTGCATTATTTAATCTAATTTTTAATGTTTACTCGAATTCTGACCTCAAAAGTACGATTTTTTATCCAATAAACATTAAATATCTAAATAAATAATGTTTGACAAAATTCTGACCTTAAAAGTAATTCTTAACCATATATCAAACATTAAAATAGCTTCTATTTAATGTTTGGTTGGATTTTAACCTTAAAAGAACAGAAATACACCTCCCATGCATTAAAAACAGAAATTATTAAGGTTTGATTCATTAGTAATGCACCTTTTCACCTCCTCCAAATTAATACCTGAGTACTAAGCGAGCTTACGGATGGTATTAGTTTTCATTCATTCAATGTGGCAACAACGATTGTGGAAACCAATTTGGTTTATTTTTATTATATTAAGTGTATATATACCTCCAAAATGGGGTTGTATGTACACTTTTTTATTTTTTTTCATCAAAAAGATTATATAAAGGTTTTTAAATTTACGAAAATCTTGCAAAAAAAATTAACTAACTTTTATTTGATACCTTACAAACCAATATCGTTCCATATTATAACAATAAAATAACTTTGTACAAATTATATAACACTGCAACCGAAAAGGAATTAATATATCGTGTAGATTTTTATTTTATGAAGGAATAACGTTATTAACTGTTTCTTTAAAAATGACGGATAGTTCTACTTTCTTCTCTCACCATTTACTACTTACTTTCTACTTCCTCTTTCAATACCAAATCATGAGAATATTCCTTTTTCTTTGTATTCATCTAAATATTCTTTTAGATTTACCCCCGGATTTTTAACCCGGTCCTAAATATGGCCTGTAGCATTGAATACATAATAATAAATACAAAAATATGGCAACATTACCCAGTAGAAGAAAGTTTATTAAAGCTGTTTCATTAACTGTAATAAGTTTAAGTATAACAAGTCGAGGCAGTATAATTCAAAATGTTAAAGCTGATGAACTTCAGCCACTATTGGTAGACTCAAAAGGCAGGCCTATTAAGTCATTGTCCGGGTGGAAAAACCAGCGGAAAGTAATCCAAAAAAGATGGCTCAATTATCTTGGTGCTTTGGAACCGAATCCGAGTCCACCTGAACTTATAGTGTTAAAGGAAGATCGTCCCAGGGGATTGGTACGGCAACTAGTAGAATACGAAAGCGAACCCGGAATAATGGTAAAGGGATACCTGATTAAGCCTCAAAATATCAGCGAACCTTTACCTGGTGTGGTTGCAATGCACTCTACCAGTGACAAACAGATGGTTTATATTGCAGGAGTGGAAGAAGGGAGAATAGTTGCATTTGGTTACAAATTGGCACAGCAAGGCTTTGTAGTCTTTTGTCCATTGTGTTTCTTATGGCACGACAAAGGTGAGCGAAACTATGAGCAACAAGTCGAACGATTTCAGAAACGACATCCCAATTCAAAAGGCATGGCTAAAATGTTGTTTGATGCACAAAGGGCAGTGGATGTTTTAGTAAATCTGGAAGAAGTTGATTCAGAACGAATTGGTGCAATGGGTCATTCTCTGGGGGCAAAGGAAGTTTTGTACCTTGCAGCATTTGATGAAAGAGTGATAGTTACCGTAAGTAACGAGGGAGGCATTGGTATAACTTTCTCTAATTGGGATGCTGTATGGTATCTGGGTAAAGAGATCCACGATTTCGAACATCAGCATCATGAAGTTCTATCACTGGTTGCCCCAAAACCATTTTTACTGATTGGTGGTGATTCGGCCGATGGTGAAAAAAGCCGGCCCTACATCGAAGCTGTTCTGCCGGTTTATGATCTGTATGGTAACAAGAGACAAAATATTGAATTATTTAATCACGGACAGGGCCATAGCGTAACACCAGGCGCAGAAAAGCTAACATATGACTGGATAAAAAAATATTTGTAAGACATCCTAAACTTAAGGCATTTCGTCTTATGTCTGTCCTTCAATAAGCTGGTTACTGGGTACTGGTTGCTGGGTACTGGGTACTGGTGGTTTGTCTGTTCAAGGTTCAAAGTTCAAGGTTGCACATATCTCATCATTTCCTCATTTTCTCATCTCACCTCTTCACTCTTCGACCCTTTGACCCCTTCGACTTTTGACCTTTTTGTCTTGTCCTAATATATGTCTACAGGTTAAAAATAAAAATTACTCGCTCCCACAGGCCACAATCACAATCCCGCTCGTGAGGTTTTGCTGCGCAAAACGTTCACGATACGAAATTCTTACTAACTCATTAACTTACTAACCCACTAACTCAATAACAACTTTCTTCTTCCTCCTCCTTACTCACCTACTCACCTCTCACCTCTCTCTTCACTTTTGCCTTTTCACTAGTCCCCAATCATACCTGATAACCATTCAAGATAATTCCTTGTAATTTCAGATGAAGTACTGTTAGCACTATTTTTAAGGGCAATGGCAACATCATTTTTATATATTTCTGCAGTTTGAGGAGCTGTCGCCCTGGCAACTATATCAAAGAGGACCTGCCTGGAACCACTTTTTGCAACAGGGTTTTCGCCAGACATCATAATTGCAAGTGGTTCAACCATCTTAGCTCCTAAGGTAACAGCAGCAGCATGTGCCTGGCTTCTTAATTGGGCATCTTTTTCATAAAATCCCCCGGTTACATATTTAGGCTTACTATCAAGATCCCTGATGTAAATATTACGAAACTTAGCATATTGCCCTTCGATATTGGCATGGTTCACTTGCAGGCCAATAGCGCCACATAAGAGTTTGTCTTCCATGGTTTTAACAGTATCAATATTGGCCAGAGTTGTAATTGTATCATCAACAGAGACCGTTATTGTATTCCGGTCATATTTAATCTCCATTTTGTGCCAGATTCCAGTTGTTTCATCCGGCCGGTTTGTAACTGCTACATGTCCATATAATGAGCCTGTACAATGAAGGTCGTCTCTTCTTGGAGTCCAGGGTGCCAGCAACTGCACTTCTACTCCGGTTTTCCAGGGGGCTTGAGGATCACAGCGTATTATAACTCCGCTGTTTCCTACATCCGATAACATGTATTCTAAGCGAAGTACATAATTACAATACCATTTTCTTGTGAATAGATTGTTGCCTTTGCCAAAACTACCGGTATATAATTCACCTTTAATTATTTCAAAACCACCTTCTTCACCAAGAGTCCATTTGCTTAAGTTTTTGCCGTTAAACAAAGGACTAAAACTATCATTTATCTGGGTAAAGCTTGATGTAAAAAAAAGTGTTGCAAATAGGTTGATTAGGATAAATTTTTTCATTTTCAATATAGTTAAGTTTCTAAATTCAGTTGCCATTGTGTTATTATTGTTTGAGGCTATGTTCTAAATAAAATATGATTTATTGCTATATTTTTATAATCGAACCACGCTTGGTTTGTACTCATTGCAAATCCAACTAACATGCTGATCTTAGCAGTTGATTCTTTGAGTTTTTCTAGTACCATAAACCAATTCAGATAATTTTGAAGATATT
>DAOVQI010000127.1 GCA_030628785.1 Bacteroidota bacterium | reverse complement strand
GTGATTTTTTTATTGTTTTTGCCATTGTTTTTCCTGCATTTACCGGAATGACTGCAGGAGTTGGCCTTTCAGGCGATCTTAAAAACCCGAGACGATCGATACCTTTAGGTACCCTAACGGCTACTGTTTTGGGAATGATTATTTATCTGTTCATATCCTGGAAACTGAACATTTCTGCCAGTCCGGAAGACCTTGTCTCAAACCAGCTAATAATGAGTAAAATCGCTCTTTATGGTGTCATCGTTATTCCTCTTGGATTAGCCGCTTCAACCATATCTTCCGCCCTGGGTTCTGTTATGGTCGCCCCCCGGACACTTCAGGCTTTAGGGGTTGACCGGTCATTTCCTTCCTCAAAACTAAATGCATTCATTGCCCGTGGTAAGGGCGAAACCAACGAACCATTCAACGGTTCAGTCATTACCTGTTTTATTGCGTTTATATTTGTAGCCCTGGGCAGTGTTAATGTTGTTGCAGAGATAATCTCCATGTTTTTCATGGTGACATACGGTTCAATTTGTCTTATTTCCTTTCTTCATCATTTCGGAGCCGATCCCTCGTACCGGCCTTCTTTTCGTTCCAGGTGGTTTCTCTCATTGCTTGGGTTTATCATGTGTACCTGGCTGATGTTTAAGATCAATACCTTTTATGCTCTGGTCGCCTTGGTATTAATGACTTTAATATATATTTTCATCCATTATTACCATCGCGAAAGACAGGGAATTGAAGCTATTTTTCAGGGCGCCATGTTCCAAATGAGCCGTAACCTGCAGGTTTTTCTCCAAAAATCAAAGAAAATTGGAAGCAGCCAGAAGTGGAGACCTTCAGTGATCTGTATTTCACAGGATTCATTTGAACGTGACGATGCATTCAAATTATTAACATGGGTATCACATCGATATGGTTTTGGCACTTATATACACTTGCTTGAAGGATATTACTCCAGAATTGCTCATCTTGAGGCAGATCAATTGCTAACCCAATTAATCGAAAAATCTGAAGATGAACAATCAAGGGTATTTATCGACACTATTATTTCCCCTTCCTATACTTCTGCTATTGCTCAGGTCATTCAACTTCCGAGCATCTCAGGAATGGACAATAATATGATCTTGTTTGAATTTGATAAGGAGAATCCGCGTAACCTGTCTCAAATTATTGATAATTATGCTCTCAGCAGGGCCGGAAATTATGATGTTTGTGTTTTGGGAAGTTCCGGAAAGAAAATAAATTACAAAAAGGGAATACACGTGTGGATCAGAAGTTACGACTACGAAAATGCAAATCTAATGATCCTTTTAAGCTACATTATCCTGGACCACCCGGACTGGAAAAAAGGTATGATAAAGATCTTTGATGTTTGCAATGAATCGGAATTGGATCAGACGAGGAAAAACCTGATTAACCTTGTAAGCACAGGCCGGCTTCCTATATCGCAGAAAAATATCCAGATCCTGAAAAAAGAGGAAAATGTACACATTAAAAGTCTTATTAATGAAAAATCTGCTGATGCCGGTCTCACACTTATCGGATTCCGTGGTGAACAACTGAAACATGATAAGGAGAACTTGTTTAACGGATATGATAATACAGGTAATATCCTTTTCGTTAATGCCCGCCAGGAGAAAATTATCAATTAAAGAAGCAACAAGCAATGAGTTCTGAACAACCCGGCAGCCGTCCATTGGAGAATTGGTAAATAAGCCGGGATGTTCAGTGAACAGGTTCATTCATCAAAATTTTCGTTTTCAGTGTCACTCCTGATGATTTCAAAATTTTTATCATACCTGATAAAAAACATTCCTTTATTTTCAAAACCATCTGAACGGTAATTACGCTGAAAGTTGTAATTAGCATGCAGCAAGTCAATTTCGAATTGCGATATTTTGTTTCTGAATCTTCTTCCATATCTACCAATACCACTCAGAAAGTAATACATGATATCATAACCCTGCCAGGCAAAACTGAATTGGTTGGGTTCAGTATGGAATTGTTTCCTGAACTTCATTATAAAATTCTTTACATCATTGTTTGCATAATCCAATAAAAACGGTGTGTACAGATGCAGATCCAAATTACAAAAATGTTCAAGTTCAATGCTTCTAAACCTTTGCCAGTTATGATATCCAAATAACTTTATCTCATAATCCGGGGCGAGTGTATTCAGGTTTGAAACCACATTGCTCACAAAAGCTTCATTACCGGAAGCAACCAGTACGATATTATCAATATCACTTGATAAAGCATGCTTAATACTGTTTATGGTATCATTCTTCGTGATTTGATCATTATAAACCACTTCCTTAAAAACCACTTCGTTAAAAAATGTCCGGTAGAAAAAATAAGAAAACAAATTTCGTTTTAATTCATTAATATGCTCTGTTTCCAAACTATCTCCAGGATGAATCATAACAATATTCTTATCATAAAATCGCGAAATGTAGTTCGTTATTTTATCAAATTCCGTTGATAAAGAAGGTCTGATCTGAAACAGATAGGGATTATCCTCTAAAAGTTCACTGCGAGACGACAGGGGAGAAACCACCGGAATACGATATGATTTCGCATAATCGGCAACCATTCTCATGTTAAAAGAATACACAGGACCAATAATAAGATCCATTTTCCTGAGTTTTCCTTCCTCTAAAAGTTCCTGAACCGTTACAGAATCATTTTCTGTATCAAAAACAAAAAGATTAATCGACAATCCTGCTTTTTGCAACGAATCGATTGCAATAAAAGCACCTTCATAGAACTCAAGAAAATTCAGGCTTTTTGGATACATCCATGTTTCTTCCCGTTCGATGGATTTGAAAATTCTATTCCCAAACTCATCTATTTCAGAAGAATCGATAACAATCTGTTCGTCATTCTCATCAAGATAAAAAGGAAGCATAAGGGCTACATCAATTGTTCCTGAAATTTTTATGTCGCCGGGCAAATCGAATTCCATATCCAGGGAATCAACAGGCTCCTCAACATTGTTCATGTTTTGGGCATAACTGATGCTAAAAATGTCAATTTTAACAGGAATCCTGAGATATTGACCATATTTTGGACCACCTTTTAAACCATTATTGGATCTCCTGATCTCACGAACCGGAACCTTGAATTTCCTTGAAATTGAATACAATGTTTCCTTTTTCCCAACACGATAATACGTAAAATGGTCTTCATCACGATCGAAATTTTCAACATTGGTTTGAAACCTTTGTTTAGGAATCTTAATTTCTGTTCCGATTGGGATATCATTAATATCCAATTCAGGGTTATGTTTTAAAATCTCGTCAGCCTCAACACCATACTCAACCGAAAGTGAATAAATTGTTTGGTTTTCCTCAATAACATGGTAAATATATTTTCCCGGTTCTTCCGGTTTAAATTCTTCAATTTCATTATCCTCAACTACCGGTATTTTCAAAGCCTGACCGGGTTGTAAACCAAATTTTACGGTTGGGTTTTCCTTCGATATCTCTTTTTGCGAAACAAAATAAACCCTGCTAATGGCAAATAAGGTTTGACCTTTTTCAACAATATGAATGTAATAGGGTTTACCTTCCAGTATGATCTTATCTTTTGATTTCTTAACCTCAACAGGCTCATCCTGTCCATACAAGGCTCCAATCAAAACAAGTTGAATAATAATTGCCGTAATAAATCCGGAAGGTGATTTCAACATACAGATAACCAAATAATTATATACATAAACCTGATAACAAAGGTACTAAAGTATTATCCCATAACAAAACATATATTCATTTTGGAACTCAAAATGACTAACTGTTTAGTTGTATTAAAAAGGATTAATTCGTACCTTTCTGTATTGAAGTTATTCCGGAATTTTAGCATTGTATTCATCATAAATCATTGTTTGATATGTTTTCTTTCATAAAACAACTATTCGGAAATAAGTCTGGCAAATCCCGCCGCAGACAAAAAATTCAAGAAGCAACCATTCAATTCAAAGATTCACCGGCAGTAGAAGAAAAACGCTATAAACAGCCTGATGCTGATGTTCATAAACTTATGATCCAGGCTACCCGGATAAGGAAGGAAAAGGGATACCCGGAAGCTATTGAATTTTTAAAAGACATTGCTGAAGCATATGTCAGGGAAGGAAACACTGCCCTTGTAGCCTGCATGAACAAATTAATTCCATACATGAAGAGGGATGAATCAGTAAGTTATTCTGTAACATACCAATACCTGGAAGATATTATTCAAAGAATGCCAAAAAAGGATCCGTATTTTCTGGCATTACATATTACCATGGCTGATCTGATAAAAAGTCAAAATATCGATCAATCGATATCCTACCTGGAAAACTTAATGGATCAGGTAAAGACAAATATTGATTTTTATGATATTTTAATTAAAAGAATTGACCTCTATATTGAGAAAAAGGACGATAATAACGCCAAAAACTTATTACCCGTAGCCAGGAATTTACTTCATACCAACCTGGACCGTTATGATTATATTAAAAAAGAAAGAAAATGGTTCAGGAGTTGTGCTAATCTGAATTACTCTCTGATTGGCAGATCCGGAAAAATTGAATACTTATTTAATAGTTTTGTTGAGTTTATCCTTGACATGGCCAGGATTCTCGATCCATTGCAAATCGAATCATTCCACCACAGAAAAGATTTATACTATAAGAAAGAAAGGGGGTTTGAAGATAGCGATAAATTTAATTCAGCCCTGGAGGAATTAAACATTGAAAGTAAAAAAGAATTCATAATAAAGCAGTTGTACGGTTATGCTTTTGAAGAAATCCCCCGGCTTCTCGGGATCACAGAAAAACAAATCCATTTTAAACCAGGTCAGGAAGAAACCATTGAGGAACTGAGGGAAAAGAAATTATTTTCAAGGAAGCCTTTCAGGGAATTACCTGAGATAGAAAATTACATCAGACAATTTGTTGAGAAACATGTGAAATAAGGTTCAACTATGTCATCTTTTTCAGGTACTTCAACACATTCTTCTCTATCCGGCTTAGTACATTGCTGCTATCCATTTTTATGAACTTTTCACCTGTAATTTTTTCGTAAAGTTCAATATAACGCTCTGATATCTGGTTAACAAAATCATCTGTCATTTCGGGCACTACCTGCCCCTCTTTACCCTGAAACCCATGCTTGATTAACCATTCACGCACAAACTCTTTTGAAAGCTGTTTTTGTGGTTCTCCTTTCGCAAGCCTTTCTTCATAACCTTCCGAATAAAAATAGCGTGACGAATCCGGGGTATGGATCTCATCAATCAGGAAGATCTGGTTTTCTTTTTTACCAAACTCGTATTTCGTATCTACCAGGATCAATCCTTTTTCTGCAGCCATATCCGTTCCACGCTTAAATAGCTTTTTGGTAAACTCTTCGAGCAATTCGTAATCCTTTTTATTCACTAAGCCCCTGGCTATTATTTCTTCTTTTGAAATATCTTCATCATGACCCTCTAAGGCTTTGGTGGTTGGTGTGATGATAGGCTCCGGGAACCTCTCGTTTTCCTTCATTCCATCAGGCAATGGGACTCCACATAGTTTCCTTTTTCCCGATTTATATTCCCTCCAGGCATGCCCCGTCAGATAGCCCCTGATCACCATTTCAACCATTATCGGTTCCACATACTGGCCGATTGTAACCATTGGGTCGGGTGACGCAATTTTCCAATTGGGTACGATATCGTTTGTGGCATCGAGAAATATTGTGGCAATCTGATTCAGTACCTGACCTTTATATGGTATCCCTCTTGGAAGAACAACATCAAATGCTGAAATCCTATCCGATACGATCATTAACAGATATTTGTCCGAAATGTTATAAACATCACGAACTTTACCTTTGTAGATACTTTTTTGCCCTGGTAGTTGGTAATTGGTTTTTACTATTGCCTGGTTCATGGTTTGTGGTTTTTAGTTCCTGACCAATGTTTAATATACTAACTAAATTCTCCTCCTTGGAAAGGAGGAGTACCCGACCGGAGGGAGGGGGAGGTGGTTGATTCTTAGTTAAACAACCACCCCGTCCCTCGCTAACGCTCGGGACACCCCTCCTGGTCAGGAGGGGAATTTTGCGCTTTGCAAGCGCTGAGCGCCATGTTTCGTAAATCGTCAATCGATTATTCATCAATCGTTCATCAATAAAATCAGACATTTGAAATGCACAAATGGGTCTCATTTTTTTTCAGACCCTGCCCCGCCTTCGCATACTACGGCGGGCAGGCAGGTCTTAAAGACTCTGGCAGGTCTTCTATCAATCAGAAATCCTCAATCCTCCTTCTTTTCATAAGCTTTTACAATATCTTTTACCAATTTATTGCGAACGATATCACGGATATCAAATTCGATAATAGCAATTCCTTCTATATTATCAAGTATCCTGGTAGCTTGCCATAAACCGGAATCGTTTATGCTCGGAAGGTCAATCTGGGTAATATCTCCGGTAACAACAAATTTCGAATTTTGCCCCATCCGGGTGAGGAACATTTTAAGCTGGTTCATTGTGGTATTCTGTGCTTCATCCAGGATGACAAAAGCATTTTCCAGTGTTCTACCCCTCATATAGGCCAATGGAGCGATTTGAATAGTTCCGTCTTCAAGATAAAGGGCCAATTTTTTAACTGGAATCATGTCACGAAGAGCGTCATACAAAGGTTGCAGATACGGGTCAAGTTTCTCCTTTACATCACCAGGCAGGAAGCCAAGATGTTCACCTGCCTCAACAGCTGGTCTTGTCAGGACTATCCGGCGTACTTCTTTGTTTTTCAATGCCCTGACTGCCAAAGCAATTGCCGTATATGTCTTGCCGGTACCAGCCGGACCGAAAGCCAGAAGAATATCATTGGTCTTATATTCCTTAACAAGACTAACCTGATTTACAGTTCTTGCATAAATTGGTTTCCCGGTATTTCCGTATATAATTGGCTCTTTAAAATCCCCGTTTGACGCAGAAATTTGATGAGATGTGTCGAATAACAATTGTTCAATATCCTCCTCATGGATAAGATTGTATTTATGGTAATAATCCACAAGTATATTTATTTTTAGCTCAAAATCGTTAATTTCCTCTTCTTCACCAATAACTTTTAATTCATTTCCCCTTGCTACAATTTTTAATTTAGGGAAAAATCCTTTGATCTTATCCAGGTGTTTATTTTTCACCCCGTATATATTAACAGGATCAATCCCATCTAAATATATGATCTTTTCAGTCATTAAGTTTGCACAATAATGATTACTTTTGGCTAATACAAAGTAAGTTCATTTTTTCGATGAATGATAATATTTAGCTGAAGTTTTTTCCTGATGCCCATCATTACCCTTACAACTGACTGGAACCTAAATGATTTTTATACTGGAACATTAAAGGGAAAAATATTAAGTTTGTGTCCCAATGCAATTTTAGTCGATATCACCCATCAGATTCAAAGCTTCAACCTGGCTCAAGCTGCTTTTGTTATTAAAAACAGCTATCCCCATTTCCCCTCCGGCACAATTCATATTATAGGAGTTAACGCTGAAGCCGGAACCGATCAATCCCATCTTGCAATTTATGCAGATGGACATTTTTTTATTGGATGTGACAATGGGATATTCGGACTGATATTTCGTGAAGAACCAAAAAAAATAATCAGAATTAAACCTGAAAACACCGAACCCGTCAGCTTTCCTGCTTTTTCTATTTTTGCCGGAGCTGCTGCACGTTTGGCCAGGGGTGAAAAAATATCTGATCTTGGCAATCAGGTCAACAATTATGAAAAGAGGATCCCCTTAAGAGCTACTATTGAAGAAACAGGAATAACCGGAAGTATAATTTACATTGATTCGTATCAGAATGCTATAACCAACATAACCAAAGATTTGTTTGAACGAATAGGAAAGAACCGGGTTTTCGAGATCCTGGTACAAAGTAATTATTACAAATTGAACAAAATAAACAGGACGTATGGAGAAACCTCTGTGGGTGAGATCCTTGCTCTTTTTAACTCCTTGAACCTGTTGGAAATTGCCATAAACAATGGAAATGCTGCAGAGCTTCTAAACTTAACGGTTGGCTCAACCATACGCATTAATTTCAAAAACAAACTAAGGAAATAAGAACATAGCTTCGCAAATTGATTAAAAAGGTTGATACTATTCAAATGAAACTGCTAAATTTGAATGATTGTGGAATAAGGCTAAGGCTAAGGCTGAGTAAAAAAAGAAAATAAAGAAGAATTAAATCAAGGGTACAAAGAGATAATAGATGATTTAGATTCACTATTAAAATCCGTTGAGCAGACAGACCAGGAAATTGACATGGAATATATTACAGGAAAGATAAGCCTTAGTATTATATTTAGATTATTAGAGTAATAC
>DAOVQI010000258.1 GCA_030628785.1 Bacteroidota bacterium | reverse complement strand
CTTTTAAGTTATTGCTCAAGGTATATGAAGTAACCAAAACCTATACGGCAGAAGAGAAATATAGCCTGGTATCTGATATGCGCAGAGCAGCAAACTCGGTTACGAACAATAATACGAAAAAAAATTAAGTAAATAACATAACTCATTATATATCAGTAGATAATTTTGAACTTAGCGTAGCGATCTCATGAACGAAGTGAGTAAATTCAGATACATAAATATAGTTCTCTTACTTGTTTTCACTGTCGTTACAAATTCCTATGGGCAGATTAAACAAGAGAATTATCTCAAAGGATTGGTAAACCTGGAAACTAAAAAATACCAGGAAGCAATTGAACAATTTACTGAGGTAATAAAAGATGGTAATTACCATTATCAGGTCTTGTTAAAGAGGGGAGAAGCTTACCTGGAAACAGGAAATTATGATTTGGCAATTGAGGATTTTCAATCAGCAAATACACTAGAGGCAGGAAGCGGAAGTTTAGGATTGGCACGGGTCTATGGTCTGTCAGGTAAACCGGGGTTGGTTGTTAAATATCTGGAAGAACATCTCAACTCCTCATTTAAGGAACCTGAGAAAAGAATAAAGCTGGATAAGGCCTTCCAATCGATAGATAGATCGAGAGAATGGATGAGCCTTTGGAGAAAGGATTGGTATTCGCCCGACGAATACAGGATTCAGGAAATTGAATATCTTATTCAAAATAAAAGTTATAAAAAAGCAAGGGTTTTGTTGAATACGGCTCTGGCAGAAAATCCCAGGGATGGAAAATTATGGGCTCTTCAAGCCAGGGTAAATACCGGAATCAACGAACATAAAGCTTCCCTGGAGGATTACGATAATGCATTGAAATATGACAAAGATAACCGGGAATATCTTGTTGACAGGGCTGAAGTATTGATCAGGATGAAAGAGTTTAATGACGCTTTGAAGTGGCTGAATCGCGCTATATATTTATATCCTGATCAATTAAAGCTCTATAATAAAAGATCAATTTTGTATCGGGAATTAGTAAACTATCCAAAAGCCATTAAGGATATCCAATTCTATCTTAATTATTATTATGAAGATGAGGAGGCCTGGCACCAATGTGGAATGCTGTATGTAGATCAGAACAAGTATTTGTCAGCTCTTGAATGTTTTAACAGAATTGTCGAAATCAATCCAGGTAATCCACGAAATTTTATTGCCAGGGCTGATGCTTATCTAAAAACGAGGACATACAAATATGCTATTAATGATTATTCGATGGCGTTGGATCTTGATCCCGGAAATTATCAGACCTACCTGAACCGTGGTATAGCAAATGTTTTTATCGGTAATTTAAAAGCAGCTTGTTATGATTTTGACAGATCCAGAAAACTGGGAAGCCGGGAGGCTGAATTAAAGTATCACAAATATTGTCAGTAATTAGAGTCTGTTTAATGAATAGGTCGGTAAAATGCCATTTTCCCTTTTACAACATTGTTAAGCTCAAACTGGCTGATCCCAACTTTTCTTCCTGAGAAACCGGTGTTCTGGTGTGCCAGTTCATATACGCCTTTCCTGATTACTTTATATACAATGGCTGTATGATGTGGCATGGTTTCCTGGTAAATCGTATTTCCTTTTCGGTATTTTAATTTTACGCCTTTGAACTGGATGATATCACCCGGAAAAACTTCATCTTTACGTGGATTAATTTGCTTACCGAAGACATATTCGCCGTCCCATTGTGCATCATTTCGTGTAAGCGCCTGATATGCCAGATCCCAACATTCGCCCCGGTCGACTTTCTTTCCGATTACACTGTTTACATATTCAATGATCTTTTGGTTTAATTCAGGGATATTTTCCTGTGCGAAATTAATCAATGAATATCCCAGGAATAATACAGATATCCAAACAAATTTTCTCATTGCTATAATCCCTTTATTTTCCTTAAAACTTTTTCGTATAATTCTTTGGGATTAAGAGGTTTTAAAATATAATCGGTTATACCAACTTCTTCAATTTTCTGCTGGATGTCAACCAAGACCGATGCCGTAAGCGCTATGATAGGAATGTTTTTATTTTTTACATTTTCTGAGGTACGGATTATTTTAGATGCTTCATATCCGTTTAACTCCGGCATATGAAGATCCATTAAAACCATATCATAATTTTTTTTACTTATCATGTTAATGGCTGCTTTCCCGTTTTTGGCATGGTCAACCTTAACACCGCATTTTTCAAGTAATTTTTTTGCTATAATAAAGTTAATTTCATTATCCTCTGCTACCAGAATATTTAAACCTTCGAGTTGTTTATAGGATTCTTCTGTTTCAACCGGTTTGTGCTCAAGCTTGATTTTACTTTTAGGAAAATTAAGTGAGAAGTAAAATTTCGAACCTTTTCCAACTCTGCTTTCAACAAATATCTCACTGTTTTGTAACTCAATGAGTTTTTTTGTGATTGCCAGCCCAAGCCCTGTTCCACCGTATTTCCTTGTTATATCAGTACCGGCTTGCTTAAAACTTTCAAAAATATTTGCCAGTTTATCTTTTGGAATACCAATCCCGGTATCTGTAACTGAGAATTCAATTTCTACGTTTTCGGTTGTCTCTTGTTTAAGGTTTAAATCCACAGTAATGGATCCCTTTTCGGTGAATTTTACTGCATTTCCGATCAAATTTGTAAGTACCTGGTTCAATCTTACAGGATCACCAACGATTGAATCGGGCAATTCAGGGTCGAAATTAATTTCGAATGTTATGCCTTTTTCTTCGGTTCTGAACAGAAATGATTGTTTAATACCAGTGATTATTTCTTTAAACTTAAAATCAGCCTGTTCGAAAAATACCATCCCCGATTCGATTTTGCTGAAATCAAGAATATCGTTTATCAGTACCAGAAGATTTTCTCCGGAAAATTTCAGGGCATTAAGATATTCCATCTGATCAGACCGGGGATTTGCCTGTATCAGAAGATGGGTCATGCCCAGAACGGCATTCAGCGGAGTTCTGATCTCATGACTCATGGTGGACAAAAATTGCTGTTTCGCTTTGGCTGCTTCTTCGGCTTTTTGCTTGGCGATAATAAGGTTTTGCTCTGCCCTTTTCCGGTCGATCGAAAGTCCAGCCTGATTGGAAATAAATTCCAATAGTACGAGATCGTTTTCATCAAAGGCATCCTCATTGTCGTAACTCTGGAGGCTGACAACCCCAATAACTTCATTTTCAGCACGCAATGGTACTCCGAGCCAAACCTTGGAAGATGTTCCGACTAACTCGATCTCTCCGGCTTTCTCCAGTTCTTCGATATCTTTCGCACGTAAAAGAACAGGTTTGCGTTTTTTTAAAACATAGGCTGCAATTGTTTTACCTGCCGGAAAAGTCTGAAAGCTGTCTTTTTCATCTTTAAAGAAAGGCAGGGTCAGGGAGTCAGTTTTTTTGTCATATAGAGCGATAAAGAAGTTGGTGGTATCCATGACTGTACTGAGCTCTTCAAATATGATTTGGAAAAGCTCATTCAGGGTTTGGCAGGTTATTACGGCATTGGAAATATTATGGATCATTTGCCGGATACTCTCTGCCCTTTTTCTTTCGGTAATATCCCGGTATATGGCATATATTCCAACCTGTTTTTTGTTAATAATGATAGGAGTACTCAGAATTGAAACATATACCGGTGTGCCGTTTTTATGCTGCCTGATTGTTTCAATAGCCACTTTCTTTCCTCCGGACATTTCTTTCGTTATCCCGACAGCTTCCTTCCTTTGGTCTTCGGATGAAATGAGTTCATCAATATTCCTGCCAAGCGCTTCTTTTCTTGAATACCCGAATAATTGTGTAAACTCAGCATTAATTTTCTCCAGTACTCCTTTTTTATCGCACTGAACGATTGCTTCCGGGGCGCCCTCTATTAGTTGCTCCAGAAAGGATTTTTCCCTCTGGATCTCCTCTTCAGCTTTTTTCCTGCTGGTAATATCCATCATAACACCTCTGAAGCCTACCGGTTTGTTCTTCTCAAAAAAAGGCTGGATATATGCCATTGCCGGGAAGGTCGTACCATCCTTCCTGACAGCGGTTACTTCCCTCGCAGTAAGTTTCTGACCTTTAATCTTTCTTAATAAATCAACCCTGGTTCTCTTTGCGTCCCTGGGAATAAGTAACTGGTCAAAGTTTATTCCTTTTTTAAGATCTTCCTGACTGTATTGAAAATTTTCAAGTGCCTCGTTGTTTGCGAACGAAATATTTCCATTCATATCGGCTTCACAGATCATTTCAGGAAGAAGTTCCGCGAATTCCCTGAACCTTTGTTCGATCTGCTGTAGTTTTTCTTTGTTTTGTTTTAACTCTGTTATATCGTTGATGATGGTTAGTAAGCAAGGTTCTCCCTGTAACATAATTGTTTCAGCAGAAAAAAGCCCGGTGCGGTTTTCGCCCGTTTTGGTCTTAATGGTAACCTCAAAATCATGTACCTTGCTTAATTTTTGCAGTTTCCTGAAGAATTTATCACTTTGAATAATGTCAACATATAATTGTAATTCGGTAGAGGTATGACCAATAATTTCTTTACGTGTAAAGCCTAATTTATTCAGAAAGGCATCATTTACATCGATGTATTTCGTATCATGAAAGGTGCTGATTGCCATTAAAGCCGGATTTGAATGAAATGCCTTGTAAAATTTCTCCTGTTCCAGCTCGGATACCTCTGAACGCTTCTTAAGTTCTGATTTTAAAATCTTAACCTGGTTCTTTAATTCGGAAATAGAGGCAAGAAGTTCTTCAGTTGAAGGCTTTTTACTCATTTCTTTTTTTGATTTTTAATGAGTTCAAACAATAATAATTTCATCCCTAATATATTAAGGACAAAAAAAAAAGTTAGAATTATAGTCAGTCTGCGTCTTGGTAATAAAACCTTTGAATATATGAAAAAATACTAAAAGAACAACAGTTTGAAGGATTTAATAGAAGCCTGCCCCGTGAAATAGTGATTATTTTAAATAGGCTAAGGCTAAGGCTGAGGCTAAGGGAGGTAAGAGGTTCTAGAAGTTTAGGGCATAAATAATAAAAGATGGCATACAAAGATTTTACAGAGATGCCTGCCACGTGAAATATTGCCCTGTGTAATTGCGTTGCACCACTTCGTGGATTACACAGGGCAAGCAATTTCATAAGGTCTGTATGGCAGAAAGCTTATAAGTTATTGCTCAAGGTATATGAAGTATCTAAGGCTTATCCCAAAGAAGAAAAATATGGCTTAGTTTCAGACCTGCCTGCCGTGCAGACTGGTATGCGCAGTACAACTAACTCAGTTACAAACAACATATCTGAGGGGTTTGGCAGGTATGAAAGATTGGATAAAACACGATTTTACAAAATAT
>DAOVQI010000100.1 GCA_030628785.1 Bacteroidota bacterium | reverse complement strand
CTTGGGATTTGGGGTTTGGAATTTATTTTGAACTTTGGATTTTGAACTTTGGATTTTTTTAATCTCTACGGAATCACCCATATGATAAGGGAAATTTTTGAACTTAGCCCCGCCTGGGCGGGGCGATCTCATGATCCGCCAGCTGGCGGAGAGTAAATTCCGATACTATTAAATATTAATTGATAAGTTACCATTAAAATTATTAAACTATGAAAAGCCTGGTGTATTATATTTGGATCATATTTATAGTAACCTATGGTTGTGCCGGTGAGAAAACAGATCAAAAAGACATCCCGGTACATATCATCGGTGAAGAAATTATTATTCCCAAGGCAAAACTATCAGACAAGATTAAAGGAGGATGGGCTGGACAGGTAATTGGCTGTACTTACGGAGGTCCGACAGAATTCAGGTTTAACGGGACAATGATACAGGAGTACCAGCCAATTCCATGGTATGATGGATATATTAAAAGCTGGTATGATAATGCTCCCGGTCTGTACGACGACATTTACATGGATCTGACTTTTGTTAAAGTTTTTGAAAACGAAGGATTGGATGCTCCTGCCCTCTCGCATGCAAAAGCATTTGCCAATGCTGAATATATGCTCTGGCATGCAAATCAGGCAGCACGATATAATATTCTTAACGGGATTAATCCTCCGGAGTCAGGAAACTGGATAAACAATCCGCATGCCGATGATATCGACTTCCAGATTGAAGCTGATTTTGCCGGTTTAATGTCGCCCGGGATGATAAATTCCGCGACAGAAATTTGCGATAAGATTGGACATATAATGAACTACGGTGATGGATGGTATGGCGGGGTGTATGTTGCATCTATGTATTCGCTGGCATTCGTTTCCGATGATATTGAACTTATCGTCAAAGAAGCATTAAAAACCATCCCGGTTGAAAGTCAGTTTTATCAGTGTATACATGACGTTATCGGTTGGTATTATCAGAACCCTGATGACTGGAAAATAACCTGGTTTGAAGTGGAGAAAAAATGGTCTTCTGATATAGGATGTCCGAATGGAGTATTCAGGGCTTTTGATATCGATGCAAAAATCAATGCTGCCTATATAGTAATCGGACTTCTATACGGGAAAGGAGATTTTGGAAAAACTGTTGATATCAGTACACGTTGCGGACAGGATTCTGACTGCAACCCGGCAAGTGCCGGAGGCATCCTCGGAGCTGTGCTGGGATATAGTAATATTCCCGAGTACTGGAAAATGGGACTTCCGGAAGTTGAGGACATCGACTTTAAATATACAACAATTTCATTGAACGATGTTTATGAGATGGGATATAAACATGCACTTCAGATGGTTGAACTAAATGAGGGAACTGTAGAAGAAGAAAATGTTGTAATTAAAATTCAGGCACCAAAAGCTGTAAAACTTGAACAAGCTTTTAAAGGGCATTTCCCGATAGACAGAAAAAGAATTGATTGGGAAAAGAAAACAATTAACAAAAAAAATCCTGAATATACTTTTGAATTTGAAGGAATAGGTTTTGTCTTAACCGGTAGTTCACAAAAAGACGATAATATTGTTGAAGATTATGTCCATATTGCAGAGGTTTATATTAATGAAGAACTTACCGAATCGGTTAAACTTCCTACCAGTTTCACTACAAGAAGACATGATATCTGCTGGAAATATAACCTGCCAAAACAAAAGCATAAAGTAACGGTAAAGCTAACCAATCCTAAACCAGGATATAAGCTTTGGTTAGGAGATATTATTGTTTATTCAGACGAACAAAAAACCTATGAAAAATAAGATTCATCCGGAAAATGAAGTAGGTATCAAATGGAATAATGGAAAAATGGAAAAATGGAAGATTGGGAAGAAAGAAAGAAAGAAAGAATGGAAGAATGGAATGATGGGATGCTGGATTCCCCAGTATTCCAACATTCCAATATTCCAGTATTCCAGGATAACTACGTATTATCCTGAAGAACCCAAAATAAATTCTTAAACTTAAAATCCATCTACCATGTATATTGTACCTTCTTACACTCTGGCAATAGTTTTTACAGTAATAACCATGTTGTGCTGGGGATCATGGGCAAACACCCAGAAACTTGCCGGTAAAACATGGCGATTTGAACTTTTTTACTGGGATTATGTAATTGGAATACTGTTCCTTTCTCTGGTTTCTGCCTTTTTGTTAGGAAGCTTTGGAGAGAATGGAAGAAGTTTCTTTGCTGACCTTCAACAGGCAGAATGGGATAATCTGAGTAATGCTTTTCTTGGGGGTGTGGTTTTTAACCTTGCCAATATTCTCCTGGTAGCTGCAATCGCTGTTGCCGGAATGTCGGTAGCTTTTCCCGTGGGTATTGGAATCGCACTGGTCTTGGGAGTGTTAATTAATTATTTCGCTACCCCTTACGGCGATGCTGTAATCCTTTTTTCAGGAATAGGATTGATAACCATTGCTATTATCCTTGATGCAGCAGCCTACAATAAGCTCACCAAAACCATCCGGAAAGTCTCAACAAAAGGAATTCTTTTATCCATTTGTGCAGGTGTTTTAATGTCATTATTTTACAGGTTTGTCGCCAGTTCTATGTCATCAGACTTTGTAAATCCTGTTTCGGGTAAACTTACTCCATACACGGCTGTATTCATTTTTGCGATTGGCATATTCATAAGTAATTTTATTTTCAATACAATTTTTATGAAAAAACCAATTGAAGGTGAACCTGTAACATATAAGCAATATTTCAATGGGGGTTTAAAAGTTCACTCAACGGGATTTCTGGGAGGGATTATCTGGTGTATTGGTATGTCTCTGAATATTATTGCAGCAGGAAAAGCAGGATACGCAATCTCTTACGGATTGGGCCAGGGTGCTACACTGATAGCCGCACTATGGGGTGTATTTATATGGAAAGAATTTAGTGATGCTCCAAAGGGAACAAATATACTGTTGGTTCTGATGTTTATGTGTTTTGTGACCGGATTAGGATTGGTTGTTTACGCAGGTATTTAAATACCAGGTGATGAAGAAACTTTAAACAACAACTGTATGTTTCGGCAAGCAGAAAATATTTCTTTATTGGCTAAGGATTATAGAAAATACCTGCATTCGGTCCGAGAGGTAATCCCAACCAAAGCCATCCAACCAATAAAGCTGTCCATACAATAAAAAATGCAATGGAATAGGGTAACATAGTGGCAATAACTGTTCCGATACCTGCATTTTTCTCATATTTTTGAATAAAAGCAATAATCAGTGCGAAAAAACTCATCATGGGGGAAATCACATTGGTTACACTGTCTCCTATTCTGTAAACGACCTGTGATAATTCCGGCGAATATCCCAACAGCATAAACATTGGAATAAAAACCGGAGCCATTATGGCCCATTTTGCAGAAGCACTTCCCATTGCCATATTAATCAATCCTGAAAGAATAATAAATAAAATCATTAATGGTATTAAGCCCAAACCTGTTGCAGTCACAAGATTAGCTCCCTTAATCGCAAATATAATGCCCAGGTTACTCCACTTAAAATAACTGACGAATTGGGCAGCAAAAAACACAAGCACATAATACATCCCCAGGGATTTCATGGAATCTCCCATGCCCGTCATTACATCAGCATCCGATTTAAACTTTTTAACGGTAAAGCCATATACCACCCCCATCAGACCTGCGCCAATAAACAAAAGTGCCACAACTCCTTTGATCAGTGGAGAATTTAGCAAACCATTATCAGGACCCCGGAAAAAACCATTGGAAGGAATAATACCTATTAACATTATGCCAAATAAGAGGGCAAATGCCAAAATTGATCGTCTCAGGCCTTTTTTTTCCAAATTAGATAAAGTCTGAATTTTTTCTTCCGTTTTATCTGATTCATATTTCCCAAACCGGGGTGCAATCATTCGCTCAGTTACCCAAGTGCCTGTAATAGAAATCACTAAAGTTGAGACAAACATAAAATAGTAATTTGCCGTGGGGTTTACTACATAATCAGGATCAATGATCCTGGCTGCTTCCTCAGACAAACCAGCCAACAACGGATCTATGGTCCCAAGCACCAAATTTGCGCTGAATCCGCCGGATACTCCGGCAAAGGCAGCTGCCATTCCAATGACAGGATGCCGCCCGACAGCAATAAAGATGATGCCGGCGAGTGGAATCAGCAACACATACCCCACGTCACTAGCCACATTCGACATGATTCCTGCAAGAACCAAAACAAAGGTTAATAATCGTTTAGGAGAAGAAAGGACGAGTAGCCTTATAAAAGCTCCTATTAATCCACTGCTTTCAGCAATTCCAATTCCGAGCATTGCTACCATAACGATTCCAAGGGGAGCGAATCCTGTGAAGTTGGTCACCATCTCGGTAATTATCCTGTGTAACCCTTCAACCGATAAAAGGTTTACTGGTTGGATTTCCTCATTAGTCCCCGGATGTACGGCATACCAATCCAAAGCAGAGGCAACAGCAGATAAAACAAGGATTAAAAGTGCAAAAATCGCAAACAAAGAAGCGGGATGGGGCAAGGCATTGCCAATCTTTTCGACAGAATTTAAAATCCGGTTTAACAGTTTACCTTTTAATAATTTTATAGAAACCATTTATAAATCGTTATTAATGCAAACTTTCGAATGAAATCCGGACCGGCAATCATTTTACTGTAAAGCTGCATTCTCCATGCATTACCTGTCCATCGTCTGTAATTCCGCGGACAATTACCATATAATCACCCTGCAGATCAGATGAAAAGAAATCAAGACTGACTGTATCACCGGCACCAACAGGAATATTTGGAGCCCAGAACAGACAATTCCTGTAATCTGGGATCCTGGCATCTCCTGGATCTTTATCATAATCGGGGAAAGTTATCCGCTGTTGGGATTCACATGTTTTGAAGCTGAAGAAGAAAGAATTCCGGGGCAGATCCACGCCTGCCCTGTCACCCCGGGATGAAATGATATTTATAATACCACCGTAGCGCAAATTTCCCCTGATATACAATGAATTGACTATATCAATACAGGCAATTTTTTCAGGTGAAAGATGCAATATCTTATCAATATCAAATACGGGAACATAATCGAGAAGTAAAAGAGGTATATACAAATAAAAATCAGAAGGATCCCTGGTTAGGTATAAATAATGTTTGTCTTTTTCTTTTATCACAATTACGTTCTGGATCAACTCAAAAAAGAATTCTTCCAATGTGGAGAGCATTATATAATCAGCTGTTTTAAATCTTAATTCCGGAGATCCATAAAAATATTGGTTTGATGTATCAAGTATTTCCACGGGGTCATTTGAAATCGGGGTAGGATTAAATATATTAACCACCTGGGCATTAAACATGATCTCTTCCACAGTTTTTTTGTTAATGGCCTGTTTATCGGAAAATTGTTCTGGTTGTTTAAGAAAATCTGTGGAATAATCGCTGTCCAGAGAGAAATTCACCATTCGGTCAGCTTTATTTTCAACGCAAAATAAAATATCTTCTGCGCTTTTATGGTATGGGAGAGAAATTCTGAAACCTCCTGTTTTATCCGTCAGAAAACCATAATAATCGGGAACATTTCCTAAAAGGGTCAAATGAACCTGTGAATAGGCAAATGGTTTATCTCCATCGTTTGATGTAACTCTGCCAGATAATGATAAACCCCGTGTTTCAGGATAATAATGAATCTTTTCAGGCAGGTCTGTATCATGGAATGAAGGAAATATTAATTCAGGAATGGTTGTATCATAATAGCCCTTTTGGACTACGGTCACGTAATAACCGTCGGGTGATGTATTGTTTTTTTCAGGTACTGAAATAGCCAGGTGGATTTTCCCGCGCTTATTATATATGGATTTGTCTGTACTGCACTGTACTAGATTTCTACTGTTTTCCATATTTTTCAAATCAGAAGAAAATTCTTCTCCAGTACTCATCCTTAAGTTATTCATCCCACTTCCATTGGCGTTAATGATTGCAACAGTCTTATGAGAGTATCCTACCGGCGGGTAATTTCGCATCCATTTCGTATAGGCCCTGATAGAATAGTGACCTGTAGCTGCAGATGGTGGAATATTAAGATATCCCCATGCACCCTTTGTATTTAATTCATATTTGCCACGGGCTATGGCTGTATTTGATTCACTGATTAATTCGACATAAAGGATTTTGCTCCAGTTTGTTTGTTTTAACCGGGATTCACTAAGGTTAAAGGCCCTGAAAAATATTTTCTCATTTACAGCATAGATATTCCTGTCAGTGAAAAGATGAAATTTTTCCCGGAAGAGATCTGATCTCACTATTTCGTTTTCTCTGGAAAGGTCCTGTGCCTGCATATCCGGTGATATGCGGACAATCAACAGACCAAAAAGCAGGTATGATAAAGATCTGTTCACAATTGTTCTCTGTTTACTTCCAGAATGAAGGTCTTTCTGTAGTACCTCCACCTTTTCTGCGGTCGAAGCATATACCCCTACCAGTACTACCCTGTCCCATTTCAGAAAGGGAGATAAGGTAAACCGGGTATGGTTCGCTAAATTTTCCCAGGTCATTAGATTGGATCGTGTCAAGTATGCAGCCATCACCCGGGTGAATTAACTTGTCACAAAAATTAATCAGCTGATGCATCATGTTATCCGGTGCTTCTTTCAACCCGATCTTGTTTGTCCTGATAAACTGATCTATCTGTTTTTGGTGTCCTTTAGGAAATAATTTCAGGAACGATCTTTTCGTGTTAAAGGGCCATATTTCATCGTTCAGAAGGAGATATGTCTTCTTTTTGGGGGGAGAGAAACTGGAAGCATTCCGGGTAGGTGTAGTCGAGTAATTGAATTTTTTTTTCCAAAAATAGAGACAACATAAATCACCGGATTCAATAACCTGTAGGAATTTTGTACCTGTTTCAGGAAAAGAATATTTCCGGAAAAGTTTGCCATCCAATTCAAATGCATCGATAAATTCATTATTTAAGATAATCTGTTCTTTTTCACCTGAAAGAAAAGTATGATTCAATACAATTCTCTGAATACAGATATCATATTTTATCTTTAAATCCGGGTATTGGCGGCCATTAATTACTGCATAGCCGGTGTAAAATCGGTCCTCGCCCAGGAAGGGGTGTCCGCTTGAGTTAAAGAACAGATATACATATTTAATCCCATTAACCAATTCATAATCGGCGCCATAGGATTGGTCAAAAAACTCTTTCCATTCATTAAAGGCTGCCTCCGGGTAGTCTGGTTTCTGGGCAGACAAAGAATCTGAAAAGCATGTCACGAGGAATAAAATCAGGATTGTATGGTAGCGATTCATTACTTCTCTCAGGAATACATTTTTATAGTTTATTTTTAAGCCTACAAACAAAGATAGAAAATAATTATGTTGAGACGAAAAAGTTAAACTTAAATGCTTTCATATAATTCTTTATAGAAAGAAGTACGCATGTTAAACGTTGTAATCTGAGTTGCTAACCGATGAACCAAAAAAGAAAAAAGTTAAGTTGGGTGAACTGGTCGGCATGTTCCCTGACTTTGAAAAGGAACTGCGCAGGGTTGGGGTAAACCGTTGGGTTCTTTGGGAAGAGTATAAACAAAAACATCCCGTCGGAGTATATTTTTACAGCCTGGAATCCAGTAAATGCAAAATAACAAAGAAGATGTTACTTTTAAGATAATGTGGGTTTAAAGTAGCCTTCCCATCCTTCTCCATAAATCCTTCTCTTTGTTCGTAAGTTATTCGGTTTTACGAACATTTAAATAACAATATTAATAATATTTTCGATAGATAAATTTAGAGAATCGAAAAATCTGAGCATATTATGCTTTGATACTTATCCTAATCTTTTTTGAGTATTGGTCGTAAAACAAAATTTTGATATGAAACTTTGCCATGATCTCCCTGAAGATAAATAGGACCTGGTAAAAATTCATCGGCTGTTAACGCACCTCCGGTAACACCAAGAAGCGGTTGGTTATCTATTATCATTTTACCATTAAGAATTACCGTAACATGGCGTTCACACAAAGTAATATCCAGACTCTGCCATTCTCCAGCAGGTTTTTCTGCAGATAAAGATGGAGTTATCCTGCTATAAATCGCACCCATATTATGTGAATCTAAGGATTTTTTATAACTGTCTAGTACTTGAACTTCATAAATACCACGCAGATATATTCCACTATTACTGCCCCTGGGTATGTTAACTTCAATTTTAAGATTAAAGTCCTCAAATTCATCAACAGTTCTAAGATTACCATAACGAATATGTGGTTTCCCTGCCTCCTGTACAGGATCATTGGCCAGAACTCCATTCTCTACTTTAAAACCATTTGTCTGATTTGTATTAGTTAAAGTCCAACCAGTAAGGTCTTTCCCATTAAAGAGTATAACAGGTTCGCTGTATTTTATCCTGGATAAATCCGGAGCAGGTGGTAAAGGAGGAATTCGTCTACCGGTGAATTCAGTAACACTAAACTGTCCTGTTCTATTTGGTATAAAAACTTTACCGGTTAACTCTCCATTTAATACAACACATTCAATCCAGGTTGTCAAGGTTTGGGTTCGAACAGGTTTACCATCAGCATCTCTCTTACGAATAATATTCCTGCTTCGGGTAATAATTAGTGTGTCATTTTTTGTAACAATACTGCTTACTGGAGTCACACTTCCTCCGTACCATAATATATCACCATCAAGATAGCCTTTTTCTTGCCGAACTTCAAGCCATCCTGCCCCACCAGGTAAGAACAATGCCCAACGGCCGAGAAATGGTTCTACATCATATGTCGTATTTCCCTTAGAGGGTTGGTAACAAAGGATTAAACCAATTGCTGTCAAGCTAATTAGAATCCTCATTAATTTTTTTCTTGCCATAATTTTCTTCTATTATTAATTTACGTAAGTTTTTTATGAAATATATTTGATAAAGTTAACCATTTGTTAAAAACAATTTAAGTTTATTAAAATTATATTATAAAACCAAATAACTCTACCCCAAACAATAGCAATTACAGACAGGTATTGAAAAATTCATTTTAACCT
>DAOVQI010000280.1 GCA_030628785.1 Bacteroidota bacterium | reverse complement strand
TTTTTTTTCTGTGTATATCCGTGTTATCTGTGTCATCAGTGTTCCATATAATTGGTTTTCTTCTACTCCCAAAGGAATGCCTTTAGCAGGCAAATAATCGAACACCGATGGTGTTCTTTTTCAAGTAATTAAAGTTATGCTATTTATCAATTATTCTCATCTTCCAATTATAATGCATTTGCTTTTTTAACTACGCATTTCTCGGATGAACCAAATTTAATTATTCCTCATCCGGTCTATTTTCAGATTGAGCTGATATCTGGCTTCATCTGAAAGCCCGGGTTGTTTTAATGAATTATTATATAACTCAAGTGCTTTCTGTATTTCACCTGATTCTTCGTAAATGTTACCCAGCAGAAAAATGGCATCGGAATAATCCGGCTGGACATGCAGGGTTTTACGGAGTTCCTTTATTGCCCCGGTCTTATCTTTGTTTTCGAGAAGATAAAAGGCATATGTATACCCATATTTTGAGTCTTCAGGATTTAACACAGATGCCTTTTTACTCCATTTTATTGCTTCCCTGATATCTTTTTTTGCAGTGAGTATGCTTAGATTATAGGCTGCTGTAGCAGATTCAGGATTAGCCTCGAAGGCTGTTCTCAGAGAATTCTCTGCTTCATCAAGCCTTCCCAATTCTGCCAAAAGAAGTCCAAGGTTCAGATGGCTTGCCTCATTATCCGGATTGATTACAATTGCTTTTCTCAGGTTTTCTTCGGCCTTAACAGAATTACCAAGCATAGCGTATGCAAGACTACTGTTAATCAGAGGCTCAAAAGCATCCGGATAAAGACAGTTTGCTGTTTCAAATGATAGTATTGCTTCCTGGAAATTTCCCTGGTAATAGAAATAGTTACCCAGATTATAATGAGATCCCCAATCATCGGGTCTTGTTACTAAGGATTCTTCATATTCGGCAAAAAGAGTATTCAGCACCCTTTTTTCTTCAGGAGAAAACAGGTTCCGGGGAAAAGAAGAAAGGGCTGCTGCAGCTTCGAGTCTAACCAAACGATATTCATCGTGTGCCGCTTTTAACAAAGCATTTTTAGATTCAATAGTAAAATTGCTTATTAATCCGGCAGCAGCAGATGAACGAACAAGGGGGGAGGGATGGTTTATAGCCCTGAGTAAACCGGGCCATTTTTTTTCAGATTCAAATCCGGATAACAAACGGATCATCGAAGTTGAAAACACCTCATCAAAAATTCTTTCATTCAAATATTTCAGCATTATTTCTACTTTTCCCCATTTTCCCTGTCTGGCTTCTGCAATCAATTCACCCTGGTAAAGCACTTCTTTTTGATAATCCCGTTTTCTCCATTCCCTGACGAATTGGTCAGACCACCTGGCATCCTTATCTTTATGACAAATATTACAGGCATTTGGGGATTTGAATTTAATGGTTGCAGCAGGCATGGGAGGCCTCATGGAATGGTCGCTACGAATCATCCTTCCAAATTCTGTTTTAGGCATGTGACATGAAATACACAGGCTTCCTTCACTTTCGACAAGATGAAAGGAATGTTTACTTACATTATCTACCTTATCCTGATGACATGGCATACAGGCAAAATTGGGATTCCCGGTTTTGAACCTATATCTTCCACTTGAGGTATGGCAATGTATGCAATCCAACTGGCCTGATTGCACACATTTACTCTGCAGCCAGGTGGTATGAGTATAATTTTCACCCAGGTCCCTGCCGTCGGGATAAAAATCGGGATGTTCGAGGGTGATGAGGTCAAAATGATTGAAAAATGTTTCTCCGGGTGGATATGATGATGTTAATGGTCTCATTTTAGCATGGCAGGATGCGCAGGAAGAATTATGCTGGTCGTGAGTAAATGTTTTTGTAATAATGATTTTCAAATCTTCGGGAACATTCCCTTCTCCGGCTTCCTTACAAACTCTGATATGCTCACTGCAGGGTCCATGGCAGGTTTCGCAGTTGATTCCTGCTTCTTTCCATAATGTATTGTAGGAGAGGGTGGTCAGATCGAAATTAGAAGAAAGCTGACTGACATGGCAACTGTAGCAGGTGGTATTAAAGGTATAAAGATGATCTTTCCAGCTAATAGCTTCGTCCAGCATTTCATTGGAAAAATGGCGGATTGCACTTTCGGGGTTGTTGTACCATATGGAGTCATTTAAATCATAAGCCAGGGGGAGTACCTGCAAACGTCCTTTTGTAATTGGTGTAAGGAAATAGTAAACGTTTTTTCCACCCAAAGCCCAGGTGGCCTGATAGTTTTTGAGCTTTTCCTGACTTCTTTCCTTTACAAAGAGGAAGGTGTCCTGCACCATGGCTTGATAGTGTTTTCCTTCAAGGAAAATTTCTTCAATTTGAGGTGTAATCTCGTTTTGCAGAAAAGTGTTTGTAATTGGCTGCATTGCCAGTCCGTGATGGGAAGAGGCCCAGAGTTCATAAAATTTTTCATGGCATTCGCGGCAACTTACGGAACCCGTATAATCCGGAAATTTGTTCTCCGCAACGGAATCCTTACCATTTTTGATTTGGCAACCGGAAATATATAATAATGCTGCTATAACTAATCCGGTAAACACTAAAACAGAAAAAAAACGAATTCTTTTCATAACCTTGATGATGCTTGCTTTCCTTTGGGTACTAATTTTAGTTTGTTTGAAAACAGTTATACAATTATCAACAAAAACACAAATTTTCTTAAATATGATATTAAAAACAAATATCAGAAAGAAAACGATAAGAATGAATATAAATATCAGGGAGGTTGAGGTGTTAAAGTGTTTGAGTGTTAAGGTTGTTAGGTGTTAATGGTTTGGAGGGTTTGAAAAATCGGCAGTGGCAGTAGCAGGAATAAGTCTCCAGTCTCCAGTCGGCAGTCCACAGTCGGCAGTCTCCAGTCAACAGACTCCAGTCTCCAGTCTCCAGAAACAAGTAAAAAGTAAAAAGTAAAAAGGCAAAAGTGTTAAAACCTGAAAACCGAGAACTGAGAACCGAAAACCCCAGTGAAATATGCTCCTTCGTCGCATTTCACGGGGCAAGCCGAAAACTGAGAACCGAGAACCAAGGAACCAGCACCCAGTAACCAGTACCCAGTACCCAGTACCCAGCACCCAGAACCCAGTACCCAGCACCCAGTATCCAGAACCCAGCACCCAGCACCGAGAACTGTAGGCACCTTACTCAACTATTCCATCATTCACTTATTCTTTACAAGTCCGTACAAGAACCGGATTTCTTCCTTCCAACGTTCTTCATCAGGGGTTTCGAGGATCAATGGAATATTATCAAAGCGCTGGTCGTTCATGATAAGGCGGAATGGTTCTTCACCTAGAAAACCCTTGGCGATAAGCTCATGACGGTCAACCCGGCTGGCGAAATCTTTTTTCGTATCATTTATATGAAGGCCTTTAAGGAATTTAAACCCGACTATGTCATTAAACTTACGGAAAGTTTCTTCATAACCCTGTTGTGTTTTCAGGTCATATCCGGCAGCATAAGCATGACATGTGTCAATACACACTCCTACGCGGTTTTTATCTTCTACAAAATCGATAATAAAACGGATCTGTTCAAAGGTATGCCCCATGTTGGTTCCCTGACCTGCAGTGTTTTCGATCACCGCCGTTACACCCCTGGTCTGATCCAGTACAATATTGACAGATTCTGCGATGGTCTTCAGACAAGCTTCTTCATCGATTTTGTTCAGATGACTTCCAGGATGGAAGTTCAGCTTATCAAGGCCCAGTTGCTCACATCGCTGTATTTCATCCAGAAACGCCTTCCGGGACTTTTCCAGGCCTTCTTTCTCAGGATGTCCAAGGTTGATGAGGTAGCTATCATGGGGGAGGATATGTTCCGGATTGTATCTATACTTTTCACAATTTTCTTTGAAGGCTTTAATGTTTTCCTGCGAAAGTGGCTTTGCTGCCCATTGACGTTGGTTCTTTGTGAACAATGCAAAGGCTTTTGCTCCGATAGCAAAAGCATTGACCGGGGCATTTTCCACTCCCCCGGAAGTACTTACATGAGCTCCTACGAATTTCATAACAGGATTTTAAACGATTCTTACAAAGGTAAACGTTTTAGGGAAAGCTCGATAAGCGTATCAATAAAAACCTTTCGCTCATCCGTCGGACCGCAATCCCGATACCCGATAACTATCGGGTATCGGGAGGCGGACGGGCCTCACCCAAAAACATTGGATCGACTGTACGGTTCCTTGCCCCGGAGGGGCTAAACAACAATAGCCAGGGGCGAAGCCCCTGGTAACAAGGCAGATAGCAAAAAATCCCCGACTACAAACGTTGATCGAAGGGAAATCGTTGATGCCGGGGATAGATACCGGAAGTCGATTAGAAATAATGTAAAAGTCCCTTAGGGTTTTTCTCTTGCAGCATATTTTTAAACCCACTAGTAAAAAATGACTATTCTCCCATAGGAATCCCTTCTTCCGCAGGAATGCCTTCGGCAGGAAAGTAGTTCTACGATTATCAGGCATCCAAAATAATGCCAAGTAACGGTTTATAAAATTTCCCTTCATTAAAACAAAAATAAGCCCTACTTTTACCTGCTCATAAAAACAGTTTAAAAAAAAATTATGAATCGAAGGTTTGCACACACCTTTCATATACCGGTAATGGGAATTGGTTTTACAATTGATACTCCTGTAAAAGTCGCCAAGTATGGAATTTCATCGGTAATATCTCTGGTTGATGATCTGCTTATGGAAAAAATGAGGGAGTTTCATAGCCTGAAACTTAATATTCCCTTTGAAGCCATTTCGAACAAAATAGAAGATTTCC
>DAOVQI010000146.1 GCA_030628785.1 Bacteroidota bacterium | reverse complement strand
GAAGTAATTTTTGCAAAGCAAAAATTATTTCACAGGGTAAATATTTTGGTGCTTGTAATTTGTTATTTTTTAAAAAATTCTAAATGCTTAGTTTATAGACCGACTCTAACTAATAAAAATTAACATATAACATATAACTTATAACATATAACTATTAACACTAACCCCTACCTTATCTTTAAAGTAACAATTGTTATCACAGCCAGCAATATTCCAACAATCCAAAACCTTATTACTATTTTGGGTTCCGGATAGCCCTTTTTTTGATAATGATGGTGCAATGGAGCCATTAAAAAGATCCTTTTTCCTTTGCCGTACTTTTTCCTGGTTCGTTTAAAATAACTCACCTGGATAAGCACGGAAAGGCTCTCCGTCAGAAATATTCCACAAAGAATTGGAATTAAGAGTTCCTTCCTGATTATTATTGCAAACACAGCAATAATACCTCCCAGCGAAAGGCTTCCGGTATCACCCATAAAAACCTGGGCAGGATAGGAATTATACCATAAAAAGCCAATAGTCGCACCGATAAGAGCACTTGCAAATATTACCAGTTCTCCTGTATTGGGGATATACATAATATTCAGGTAATCGGAATAAATCATATTACCCGATAAATAAGCAAGAATACCCAGGGTTGTTCCTATGATAGCGGTGCTTCCTGTCGCGAGTCCGTCCAGCCCATCCGTCAGATTAGTTCCATTTGAAACTGCCGTCACAATGAATATCGTGACAATAACAAAGACCAGCCATGCCCATTGCTTGCTTTTCTCGCCCAGAAATGCCACCAGATAAGCATAATCAAATTCATTGTTTTTAACAAAAGGTATGGTCGTTTTTGTGCTCTTTACATCACGGGTTACGTATGCAGGAATTTCTTGTACTTTCCCACCTTGTTCAACATAGCCTACGACCTCTTTTGTTTTGTCTATTTCTATTCTTTCCCTGACAAATACATCATCACTTAGATACATGGTGACACTAACAACCAAACCTAAAATAACCTGTCCCATGATTTTAAATTTACCGGCAAGACCTTTCTTATTTTTCTTAAATATCTTGATATAATCATCCAGAAAACCAACAAATCCAAGCCAGATAGTAGTTACAAGCATCAATATAACATATACATTCCCCAGATCACCAAATAATAATGTTGGTATGATAATCGAAGCCAATATGATAATGCCACCCATTGACGGGGTTCCTTTTTTCCGGTAAATTTCTTCCAGTCCTAAATCCCTGACAACTTCACCAACCTGTTTCCTGCGGAGGTAATTGATTATCCTTTTCCCGAAGAGCAAGGAAATAATTAAAGATGTAATGATGGCCATTGCCGACCGGAAGGAAATATATTTAAACATTCCAGCTCCGGGGACATCCAGAGAATCCAAAAAATCAAACAAATAGTAAAACATAAATATTTAGCAACTATTAAGTTATTTGTAACTATTCAGTTTTCAAGAGTCTCTTTTCTATACTCAACAAAATTGTTAACTGTTATAAGTTATAGGTTATATGTTATTTAAACTGAGCTTATAACAATCAACCTATAACTTTTAACTTATAACCAATAACATTTTATCACATTCTGTCTTCCTCTTCCAAATATCCTAAATTGTTAATAATAAATCCATTACTCCATTATTCCCCTGTAGAAATAGCTCCTTCGTCGCATTTCACAGGGCAGGCATTCTTCCCTCTTCGACTCTTAGACCTTTCGACCCTTCGACTTCTTCACTATTCCATCATTCCACTTTTCCCCGCCCGAACGTACCGTTCGGTACGGGCGGGCATTATTCCATTATTCCATTTCTTTAATCACCTCTTTGTCATCAAAATGATATTTAACCCCATTGATTTCCTGATATGATTCATGCCCTTTGCCGGCCACGAGAATAATATCATCTTTTTGAGCCATAAGGCATGCTGTTTTAATTGCTTCCCTGCGATTATTAATCATGATTACCTTCGAATTGTATTTTCTTTCAACACCTTTTAACATATCTGCAAATATTCTATCCTGGTCTTCGGTTCTGGGATTATCGGAAGTAAGAATTAATTTATCACTTTTCTCAACTGCTATTTTAGCCATCAAAGGGCGCTTGGTTTTATCACGGTCTCCCCCAGCACCAACAACAGTGATAAGAAGTTGATTTTTTTGTCGAACCTGGTTTATTGTTCTCAGAACATTTGTCAATGCATCAGGTGTATGTGCATAATCAACTATGGCCGTAATTCCTCCTTTCAACTTCAGGATCTCGAATCTTCCGGGTACTGATTTCAGGTTACTCAGGTTTTTCAGGATCTCCACCTGTCCCTGATCCAGCAACATGGCAGTTGCATAAACAGCAAGAATATTATAGGCATTGAATTCACCAACAAAACGGGTCCATAATTCCGTGTTATCAATATTCAAAAACATCCCGTCAAAATGGCTTTCAATAACTTTGCATTTAAAATCGGCAAGGGTTTTCATTGCGTATGTCTTTGTCCATGCCTTCGTATTCTGAATTACTATTTTCCCATTTCTGTCATCTGCATTTGTCAATGCAAAAGCCTTTGTATCCAGTTCGTCGAAAAATTTTTGCTTTGTCTTCAAATATTCATGAAAATTTCTATGGTAATCAAGGTGGTCGTGCGATAGGTTTGTAAATATTCCTCCTGCAAATTGCAGACCTGCCGTACGATTCTGACTAAGAGCATGAGAACTGACTTCTATAAAACAATATTCGCATCCCTGCTTTAGCATCTCATTCAATAAGCTGTTAATCTGAATAGTATCCGGAGTAGTGTACGTTGTTTCAGAGGCTATATTATGAATGTAGTTTTTAATGGTTGAGATCAAGCCTGTTTTAAATCCTAAATTCTTAAATAACCTGTAAAGTAAGGTTGCCGTTGTAGTTTTGCCATTCGTGCCGGTGATACCAATAAGTTTTAATTTTGAGGAGGGATGATCAAAAAAATTACAAACCATTCTGCCAAGCAACTCACTGGTATTTTCAACTTTGACATACACAACACCTTGCTGTTTCGATTTGGGTAGTTTTTCACATACAATAATCCTTGCTCCATTTAGTATGGCATCCTGTATATAATCATGCCCGTCTGCCTGAGTACCTCTTATAGCAACAAATAAGTGACCCGGTTTTACTTTTCCCGAATCGAATTGAATGGCCGGAACAGGAGTATTCCCCGCGCCCATAACCTTCTCAACTGTTAGTCCCTGTAATATTTGATCCAGATCTTTCATAAATAACCTCAGCAAAACAGGATTTACATAAAACTCATTTCAAGAATAATGATTGTTCCCTGGTTTATTAATGTCCCCGGTGGTATAGACTGGCTTTTAACCTTGCCCCTTCCTTTTGCGACCACTTTTAAGCCCGCGTTTTCAAGTAAATACAAGGCATCTTTCATACTCATTTCCACAATATTTGGTACAAACTCATCTCTTACCAGCAAATTTTTTAGTTCAATAAAAGAATCCCTTTTGGAAGTAATGATCCAATCCGAAATAATTTCTTCCCCATCAATGTCTATTCCCATCGTTTTTAAAACGACCATCAGATCCTGGTAGTTCCCGTTTTTTGAATACGGAGGATTAACAATCCTTTGTTTAAGATCACCAAAGCCATCCTGTAAGGATAAACTTGTAGCATATACTTTGTCAGCAATCTCCTTAAAAACAGGTCCTGCAACCAAATTCCCATAATACACATAGTTGGAAGGGGAATTTACAACAACAATGCACGAGTATTTTGGATTATCAGCTGGGAAATAACCGACAAATGAGGCCTGATAAGAAATTTTTGATTCCAGCTTATACCCATACTTTTCATTCGCTATTTGTGCCGTACCCGTTTTACCTGCTATCCTGACACTAGAGTTTTTCAGGTTTTTTGCTGTACCGTTCTCAACCACTCCTTCCAGCAATTGTTTCACTTTTTCAATGGTTTCGCCTGAACAAATAGACGGATTCAAAATTTTTATATCAAATGATCTTAAAACTTTGCCATGGTAGCGAATTTCCCTTACGAACCTTGGTTTTACCATCTTTCCATTATTAGCAACTGCATTATAAAAGGTGAGAATTTGTAAGGGGGTTAATCTTATCTCATATCCGTGAGAAATCATAGGCAATGAAATGCCCGACCATAATTTTCCCCCGGGATATTTTATTTCAGGTGTTCCTTCACCTTTGATCTCAACACCTACTTCTTCATTCAGATTCATCGAATAAAGGCGATCGATAAAATGATGTTCCCGTCCTTTATAGTTTTCGTTTATAATTTTCGATATTCCCACATTTGAAGAAACCTCAAATGCTTGTTTAACGGTAATTTTTCCATACCCTCCCTTTCGGGTATCACGAACGATTTTGTCATAATACTTGATTTCACCATTTCCTGTATCGACGGTATCATCTAAATGGATCACTCCGTCTTCCAGGGCAACAATTAAGGATGCCAATTTAAATGTTGAACCAGGCTCGGTGCTTTCTCCAATAGCATAATTGTATAATTCCCTGTATATTCCATTCTTATCCTTTTCAAGATTAACAATAGCCTTTATGTCCCCGGTTTGTACTTCCATTAATACAGCTGTGCCATGATGGGCATCATGTTTCATCAACTGCTTTAAAAGTGCACTTTCGGCAACGTCTTGTATATTTACATCGATGGTAGTAACCACATCATTGCCATCTTTGGGTTCAATCTCATTGCTATCCTTAACAGGCATCCATACATTACCGGAAAGCTTTTGCATTAAACGAATTCCTTTAGCTCCTTTCAGTTCATGATCATAAGCTCCTTCTATTCCAACCACATTACCTGAATTCCCCCGGGTTAGATAACCAATCGTCCTTGAAGCCAAATTGTGATGGGGAAGGATCCTCCTGTTCACTTGTTCATAAATAAACCCGCCCCTGTATTTTCCCATACGGAAAATTGGAAACCTTTTCAGTTCCTGGAGTTGATTATAATCCACTCTTCTTTTAATCAGGTGATACCGTTCTCCATTTCTTCTCGAAGTAATCAGTTCTTTTTTATATTCGGATGGTGTTTTATCTTTGAATAATCCGGAAAGGCAGTAGGCCAGGGAATCGACTTTTTCACTAAAAACTTTCTGCGGCATAGCTGTGCTCTTTAAGTCCATACGGATTTCATAATAAGGAATAGAACTGGCCAGGAGACGGTTGCCTGAAGAATAAATATCCCCCCTGTTTGAATCAATGGTAATATCCTTAAGGGTTAAACTCTGGGCTCTTTGACTAAGTTCCTGCCCTTTCACGAAGTTTAGATATAATATCTTTCCAACGATGCTTAATGCAAGAAGAAAAATAACCAGGTATACGATTCCAACCCTCCAAACTATGTCTTGTTTCAGCGACATCCTAAAACATTTAATGAATTTCAATTATTTTCGGTGGTTTCTCCAATTCTTCCAACTCCAGGTTCTTTCTTTTTACCAGTTTAGTTACTTCGGATTGTTTACTGATAAACATTAACTCTGCCGAAGTGGTAATGGCTTCCGACCTAAGTTCCCTAACCTCATTTTGTAATTCGACTGTTTTTCGAACCACCTTTTCAGCATGATACCGGTTGCCAATGTATATTAAAATCAACAAGGTCAGGAAGATAATATAAGGCAATTGTTTAATAACCGCTTCCCGCGTTAGCAGGCTTCCATCAATCAGACCCCGGACAGACATCCTTTTGCTTTCGGTCTGCTCTTTTTGTTCATCGATAAATTCAATGCTTTTCTTTTCCCTAACCATGGTTGCATTATTCAATTTCGTAGTGCTATTCTTAACTTGGCACTTCTTGCTCTGCTGTTTCTAATTATTTCCTCCTTCCCAGGAATAATTACTTTTTTGTTTACCTGGTTAAAAGGTGTTTCAACATTACCGTAAATGTCTTTTTCCGCTTCTCCCTCGAATTTTCCTTTCCTGATAAAATTCTTTACCAGCCTGTCTTCGAGAGAGTGATAAGTTATCACCACCAGGCGTCCATCCGTTCTTATAAGATCGACGGTCTGATAAAGCATTTGCTTCAGGTTTTCCAGTTCCTGATTCACCTCAATCCTCAATGCCTGAAAAACTTTAGCCAAATATTTGTTTTCATACGATTTCGCGACACAAGACTTAATAATACTGATGAACTCCTTAATCTTATCAATTTCCTTATTCGTCCGGTAGTTTACGATTGTTTCTGCCAGTTTTTTACTGTTATGAATTTCGCCGTATTTCAAAAACATATCTTCAAGTCTTTCTTTTGTGTACGTTTTCAATACAATCTTTGCTGTGAGCTTGCCTTTTCTATTCATCCTCATATCAAGCAAGCCACCTTTAGCAAAGGAGAATCCCCTTTCTTCAACATCAAAATGATGGGAAGATACTCCCAGATCCGCAATCAACCCGTCAATTTTATTTATTCCGTAATACTTCAGGTTATTTTTTAAAAACCTGAAATTTTGGTTTAAAAACAAAAACCGGTCGCTTTGAATTACATTCTTTTTGGCATCCTCATCTATATCAAATGCAATTAAACGTCCCGTAGTCAACCTTCTTAAAATTTCTTTCGAATGCCCTCCTCCACCAAAAGTAACATCAACATATATCCCTTCCGGCTTTACCATTAGCCCGTTTATGCTTTCTTTCAGAAGCACAGGAATGTGGTACTCAAATCTCATCCTTTTCTTCTAATGAACCACCCATAATCTTCTCTGCCAATAATGCAAACTCATCTTCATTTTCAACCATGGTTTCATAAAGATGTTTCGCCCAGATTTCAATCTTTCCAACCTGACCAGCTAATACCACTTCTTTCTGTATATCAACTGATTCCTTAAGACGCTTCGGTATCAGCATTCGATTATTACTATCTAAAACCAGTTCAGCCGTTCCCCTGTAAAAATTCCTTAGAAATTTGTTGTGTTCCTTATTATAGGGATTTATCTTATCCCGGATGATTTTATTTTGTCTTTCCCACTCATCCATTGGATATAAAACCAGGCACTTCTCGAAAATGTCCTTTTTTACAACAAATTTATCCTGAACAGGCGTTGACATTTGCTTTTTAAACGATGCCGGAAGCATAATTCTTCCTTTTGCATCTACCTTACAAATATGATCTCCAATGAAACTTGCCATGAAAAAATGAATTAAACAGGTAAAAATATATAAAAATTTCCCACTTTTTACCACTTTCTCCCATTTTTTCCCACTTTGTTGAAAACTTTTATAAAAAAAATAAATATTTGACAACCAAATCATTTAAACTTTCTAATGCAGCAATAATTCAGTATTCAATGAATATTCATGATTTTTTAATAATTTTAAGGTTGAAAAAATTAATTTTCAATTACTCATACCCACATTTCGATGGAAGGCAATGAAGAGAAGGTTAAGGTTCAACAAATTGATATTGATCAGGTTTTCAGAAATAAAAACCCGAAATTGTATCAACTTATACCACGATTTGTCATTCGTTATCTGAAACGGATCCTTCATCAGGATGAAATCAATAAATTCCTGGAGAAAAGCGGGCATTTACAGGGACTTGAATTAATCAATGAAGCCCTGAAGTTCTTAAATACAAAGTATAAAGTTTTTGGTCTTGAAAACATTCCGGGAGAGGGAAGGTTTATTTTTGTTTCCAATCATCCCCTTGGAGGGCTTGACGGATTGGTTTTTATGAAAGAAGTCGGAAAGATCTTTCCCGATTTGAAATTTCCGGTTAATGATCTGTTATTGAAT
>DAOVQI010000245.1 GCA_030628785.1 Bacteroidota bacterium | reverse complement strand
GACTTTTGTAGTAGGTAAGCAGAAGTTCAAGGATCAGTATGATATTGGTAAATTACCACAAACACGGGAAAGACGGCGGGTAACCGGTGATTTTACGGTTTCGGTTTTGGATGTTTATAACAGCAGGACTTACCCTGATACTATTTCTATACACAAAAGCTCGTTTGATACCCACGGATTTACTATTGACCCGTTTTTCGCATTGAAACCACCGGCACATAGCGGCGTAGATGTAATTGCTTACGTTCCTTTCCGTGCCCTTTTACCAAAAGGGCTTGAAGGAATTATAGTTACTGGTTTAGGCGCCAGTGCACACCGCGATGCCATGCCGGTCATCCGAATGCAGCCCTGCCTGCAAAACCAGGGATACGCTGTGGGCTGGGCAGCAGCAATAGCCGCACATAAAAACCAAAAAATCAGGTACATTGATATTAAAACCCTTCAAAAAGAACTGATTAAAATTGGTAGTTTAACAGAAAGTATCCTTACCCATAAAGACAACTACCCTCCTGCAGACGAAAAAATTCAGGAAGCAGCTAAAACAGTTGTTAACAACATGGAAGGGCTGGAGATCCTTCTTTGGCAAAAAGAAAAAGCAATTCCTGCCTTAACCGATCAATACTACTTCACTCAAAATGAGGCACATAAACTGGTTTATGCTCTGATTCTCGGAATGTTGGACAACGATACAGGTTGGAAAACATTGAAAAATAATGTTGATAAAATTAAGGATTGGGATGTTGGTTGGAACTACACCGGAATGGGTCAATTTGGATTAAGTATGAGCTACATTGATAGTTTAATAATTGCACTTGGAAAAAGTAAAAAGCGGGAAGCAATTCCAGGCATTATACGAATGGCAAAAATGCTCACTTCCGAAAGCTATTTTTCTCATTTCAGGGCGGTTGCTATTGCCCTGGAAACAATAGCCAGCGCAGAAGGGGCAAAAATATTGTATGACTTATTAATGCTTCCAGGTGTAACGGGCCATTCAATGCCTGATATTCATACTGCCAAAAAACTTACTCCGCCAGGCAAAACGGATACCAGCACCAGGAATAATTCTTTACAGGAATTAATCCTGGGACGGGCTTTGTTCAAATGCGGCGATTTTAATGGTGTCGGGAATCAAATTCTTCAGGAATATTCAAAAGATCTAAGGGGGCACTATTACAGGCATGCTACCGGTGTTTTACAAATGTTCTCAAAACCCATAGAATCTCAAATAGAATTGTAAACTTTTGATTTATAGCCATTTTTTTGCTATGTTGTTTTATGAAATTCCTAATATTAATTTATAAAAACAGGTCACATGAAAAAAATTATTACAATTTCTTCTGTTATGCTGATTCTTTTCGCTTGCGGCGATATTTCAACTACAGACATAACACTTGAATCTTTCACTTATAGTGAAAATTTCGAGACTAATGAATTAAGCGCCTGGGCTTCATATCCGCTATGGCAGGATACAGCCTTTGATCCTAATATGAGAGTTGGCAGGATAGTGCCCGGTGATTCAAATTTATCAATTGTTCAAAAGGTAACACCCTACACCAATGTTGATAATTATGCCGGCGCCCAGAAGAAACTTGATATGTGCCTGGTATCAGGTTCCAATATTAAGCTCAGGTATTACCTGAAAACCCAGCTTGATCCGGAATTTTTCAAGATCCGCCTTGCAGCCGGACAAGATGGTACGGTTGACTATACCATTTCCAATCCTGAAACAAATAAATGGGTATGGATAGAAGCTACATATAATGATTTTGTTAAACAGAACCCGGAACTAACAACAGGGAAAATTAAGGTGAATGCACTGGCAGTACTGACAAAATTTCCCAAGGCTGATCCGGCAATGGCTATTTACCTGGGTGTTGATGATGTGGAATTGAAAGGTGTAAGAAAAGTTCCTTTCAGTTTTAGTGAGCCTGAGATGGCAAACTTGTCTGAGTGGAAGCCTTATATTGCGAAAAAACATTATAAAAGCGGTGAAACCTTCTCCCTAAAAGGCACATGGCCTGTTGATGCGGATAGTGTGTCTTTAAAAATTACTTCCTTCACTGAGAGGGAGAACACAATTTTAAGCAAGGATCTCAATAGAAATGATAACGAATGGAATACTGAGTTTGAACTTACTTTTCCTGAAGGGTTATACCTGGCATCCCTTGAAGCATATAAAGACAGTGAGAAACTATCTGATACTCAATTTACAATATTTATTAAACCAGGGAATATTGGAGGAAACCATCCGAGGTTATGGTTTGATGAAGAAGGGCAAAATCGGGTAGTATCTAGACTAAGGAGTACGAGATTTCAAAATGTTAAGGATGAGATAATCTCCGAAGCAAAAGCAATTCGCGAGGGAAATCCGATAGAAAGTATTGTTTATGACATCGACCAGATTCCCGGAGGTGATATAGATCCTAATTGGGGTTTCAATATACGTCCGTGGTTTGCACGGATAGTGAGTTGGAGGGAAGGTGTTTATTACAATGCCCTTGCTTATAGTTTGCTGGGAGACAAACAAGCCGGTGAATATGGGAAGAACCTGCTTGTAAAAATCAGTACTTTTCCCTATTGGGTTCATCCCTGGTGGAAAGACCGGGGGCGACATATTTATTACCCTATCGGTGAATTGGGGATGGGTTTAGCTTTGGGTTATGATCTTTTATATGACCTTATGGACGAAAAAGAAAGAGAGAAGGTCCGCAGTGCCTTGATTGAACAAGTTGTAAATGGATGTCATGCAGGATATGTAGAAGATGATCTGGTAACCAATAATACCTCGAACTGGGTTGCTCACGTTACCGGGGGATCAATGATGTGTCAGGCTGCAATGTATGGTGATGACGATAATGTACAGGTTGAGCCATATTTTACGGGAGTAATTTTTAAAGCATACGACTTAATTCAAAAAGCCTTTGGAAGCGATGACACTTATGGTGAAGGATACGGTTATTATAGATTTACCATGCTCTCACTTTCAAAATGCCTTCCTGCAATGGATAATATTTTTAAAATTGATATGTCCGGAAAAATTAACGGCTCCTACAAGGAACAGATATGGGCTGGAAATATTAATAATAAAAAATATTGTCATTTTGGCGATTCCGGAGGCGATTTAGTCCCTTTAACAAACTGGGCCTGGCTGCTGGAAAAATACAAAGATCCGCTCCTGGGATGGTTTTATAGTTTTTTAAAGAAAGATGAAACGATGATGGATGTTCTTTATGAAACTGAAAATGTTTCCAGGGATGATCCATTTAAAAATAATCCGGTCAAAGTATTCAGGGATGTGGGGACTACCGTATTTAAAAGCGGCTGGGGAAAAGATGATTTTATTTTCGTAATGAGAACAGGGGCATTTTATAACCACCAGCATCTCGATCAGGGAAGTTTCTGGCTTTTGGATCGCGGAAGTGATTTTATTGTAGAACGTCATGGATATGCTTACTATGATTGCCCCTATTATCAATCATGGTTTACTCAGCCTGTTGCTCATTCAACCATCTTAATTGACCATAACCATCAGAGTCAACGTGTGGGAGATCCCTTGGAATTTGCTGATGGTTATAATGACTATGCATTTATTTATAATTTTCTCGATGGCAGTGATGTGGCTTTTAGTTCCGGTGATATCGGGAGGCTCTACTGGGGGAAAGTAAAGGAAATGAGAAGAAATGTTCTTTATTTAAAACCACGAACACTCCTTATGCTGGATGTTATTGTTCCTTCTGAGAAAGATGTGGATGTAACTCTGCTTTATCAAACCGATTACCTTAAAGACATCCATGCTGACCAAACAAGATCTACCATAACCAAAGAGAATAATATACTGCACATAAAGCACATTTTCCCGGAGAAACTTGAAATTAAGGCTGTGGAAACGCCTCATTATATAAATACCATTAGAAGGGTACAACCTTTAGTCAAAGAGGGAATGCTAACAGTTACCGCTAATACTGGAGGAAAACCACTGGTTATGGCAAATGTGCTTGTAACTACTGAAGGCGAAGAACCTGACATTTCTTATCAAAATAATAAAGGCTATGTATCCGGTGTTGCCGATGGGAGAAGTTTTATATTTTCTACAAGCCCAGGTGATTTATACAATAATGATAACTTTATTACTGATGCTCTGACTCTGACATGGGATAGTGAAAAAACTTTTGCTGCAATTGTGAAATCGCTAAAGAGAGATGGGAAGCTTCTAATCGCATCAGATATTCCGATAACTTGTGAAATTTCAGGTAAGTCGATAAAATATTATCACACGGAAGAAGCTTATGTTACTATTGGCGTTGAAAATGAACCGGCTTCAGTTTTGCTGAATGGCAGAGAAGTGACTGACTGGAAGTATAATCAGAAAGAGGGGAACTTTAGGATCAAACTACCTGAAGGCGAAGGGATTCTTATTATTAACCAATAATTAGGCCCGTCTATAAAGTCCGAAAGTTTAAATAAATATTAAAAATCACAAATGACAAGCACCAAAATACAAATAAATCTCAATGACCAAAATCACAATATTCAAAGCCGTTTCGGTCATTTGATAATTGATATTTGAAATTTATTTGTTATTTGTTATTTGCTATTTGTTATTTACCATTTGGTGCTTTAATTCAATAATTGTTTGACTTTATGGACAGACACTAATTATAGTAAAAAGTTGAAATCATGAAAAAAAGGTCTTATCATATAGCTATGTTTATTATGATCGCTTTCTATGTTATCGTGCCGGTTTTGAAAGCTAAGTCACCTTTATTGGATAATCCAATTTTACCGCAAACATATAATTTGGCAGGTGAGCGTTCTCAGGAAACGCAATATTATGTATTGGAATCAAAACTTTTTACTTATGCCTTAAACGGAAATCGCATTAGCACTGATATATTCAGATTGTATCTCAAATGTGTTCCTTCCCAAATTGCCGGTACAGATGGCGATCAATATATTTGTAAGAAATTTACTATACAACTTGGCGATGTTCCGGAAGTAGCCATACCTGGCCTTGAAAATTGGACATATGTTTTTACAAACGATTCCATTGGAATTGATGAAAAAGGACAAGTTTTTGGAATTGATCACAGCAAATTTGAAAAACTTACAGATAGTATTGGCAATTTAATACCCCAGGATAAAACCTATCATATTTATAACGCCTTTATCGACTTTCATTCATTCTGTAATGTATTTGCAGACAGAACTCCGGAAGGCCACGGCATTCAAGACTTAAAAATGATTGGTGAAAAAATTGTCCATGATGCAGCATTTTCTGAACCACCTGTAAATTTAGGAACCAATATATCTGAAGGATCTTTTTTTAAAAATGGCGAAATCACTCTTGAATTTAAAGGACTTAGTATAGTAAATGGGAAACAATGTGCCATTGTTGGGTATGATTCAGGTGAGAGTTCATTTGAAATGATTATGAATCCTATGCCAAATATGGAAGTACATACGGTAGGTAGTTCTCATTATATGGGGGATATTT
>DAOVQI010000075.1 GCA_030628785.1 Bacteroidota bacterium | reverse complement strand
GTGGGACGAGTAATTCGAATTTGCGAGGAACGGAGTGACGAAGCAAACTGCTTAAGATTCAGCAATGCGCCAAAATAGAAAGACTGTTATAAACTCACGATAACCCTTTACAGATTGCTTGCCCGCCGTAACTTGTGTAGGCGGGCTTCTCCGCCTATGGCGGATCGCAATAATCAGTGTTTTTTTTATGCCTAAAAAAGTAAATACAAACTAACATAAAAAGCACCGGAACTGCCGGGTTTGATTAGTGTCACAGCCGTTTCATCCGGCTCAAATAGCCGGCAGTAATTTTATAGAACAATGAACAGTTCTATATTATACCAAAGACATCCCTTCGGAAAATGTGGAAAAATTGGTACTTTTAACCAGAAATCCCGAAAATTAATAAATCTTCGATTTATGTTAATTTTCTTCCGAAGGAAAAAAACCACAAACCAGAAACTAAAAACTAAAAAAAACCAAAAACCATGTCAAAAATCTTGGTAATAGACGATAATAGAAATAACCTGAAATTATTGGAAGTATTATTAAAGAGATCTTTCCGTGATTATGAAATTTTAACTGAACAATCCGGTCCGGAAGGAATTGAAATAGCAAAAAAGGAATTACCTGACGCCATTATTCTTGATATCAGAATGCCTGATATGGATGGTTACGAAGTCTGCAAGCATTTGCAGTCTGATGAATCTACACGATATATTCCTGTTTTATTGCTGACTGCATATCAGTCTGATTCCAAAGACGTTATCAGAGGCCTGGAATTTGGAGCACTTTCTTTCCTTACAAAACCAATCGATAACGATGTACTGATTGCTCATGTAAATGTCGCCCTTCGTATCACGAAGGCAGAAAAAGCGCTGCGGGAAAGCGAGAGAAAAATACGTTCCCTGCTAACTGAACGTAACCAGGCGGAGGAAGAAATCTGAAAACTTAACGCCGAACTGGAACAGCACGTGCGGGAACCCACAACCCGGCTCGAAACTAGCAATAAAGAACTGGAAGAAAAGAATAAGGAATGGAGACCGAGGTGACTGGAAGACTGGGAGATGGGGAGACAGGGTGACGGGGAGACGGGAAAAGATGAAGGATGAAAGACGAAAGGGCGAGGGGGCGAAACAATTTCGGATATCGAATTTCGGATTTCGGATTAGCAGGAAACAGGGAAAGTTGGCGGTAGGCAGGATTTGAAGGACGAAGGATGAAAGAAGAGGGGACTGGGAGACTGGGAGAAAGATTTAGGGATTTCAGATTTCGGATTTTGAACGTTTTGCGCAGCAAAACCTCACGAGCAGATTTGAGCGAAGGATAGTGCGAGCGAGTAACTAAGGTCGAAGGATGAAAGAGGTTAAGGTTGAGGTTGAGATTGAGGCTGAGGAGTGAGAAAATCCGTCCGACCGCTTTCAGTCGGTCCGACGGTTAGGAGATGGGAGGAGAAAATTCAGGCCATTTCATGACCAAGAACTGAGAACCTGAAACTCGTAACTCGAACGTTTGGTTGGAACGAAGTGGAAACCAAACTTCACGCCTGTCCAGTTTTTTCGGGGAGCAGGTCGTGGGAAGGCACATGACCCGTGAAATAAATCGAAGATTTAATGCGAAGCATTATTTCACGGGGTAAATGGGAGTGAGTAAACCCGTAACCCGTAACCACCTAAACTGTTATAGAAAAATTTTTATGAACCCTTTAAAGAATAAAACGAAGGATCAGTTAATGAAAAAGATCGAAGCGCTGCAAAACCGGGTTGAAGAATTGGAACAATCTGAAACCCTACGTGAAAAAGCGGAGGAGGCTTTGCACCATGAGAAGAACAAATTATTAGGTATAATTGAGTCAATCGAAGATGGTGTGTACATTGTAAATCAGAATTATGATATTGAGTATGTAAATCCAGTCCTTGAAAAAGATTTTGGCCCTTGGGAAGGAGTGAAGTGTTACAAATATTTTCACGATCGAAAAAAAGTCTGCCCCTGGTGCAAAAATAAAGAGGTTTGGGCTGGAAAAACAGTACGTTGGGAATGGTACTCAAAAAAGAACCAGAAAACCTACGATCTCATTGACACGCCCATAAAAAATTCTGATGGTAGCATTTCCAAGTTCGAGATTTTTCGTGACATCACAGAACGCAAACAGGCAGAGGAGGCACTGAAAGAAAGTGAAGAGAAATACCGAGCATTATTAACTAATATCAATGATTTAGTGATGGAGATGGACTCCGAAGGCAAGTTCACCTATGTAAGTCCACAGATATTCGACATGTTTGGTTACACGCAGGAGGAATCGATAGGGCTTACCGCTATGGGTTTTGTGCATCCTGATGATATCGAGAAATGCATGAAAGCAATGGAGACTTTAGACGAGGTGAAACACATCGAATATCGGTCGAGGCACAAGGATGGGCATTATATCTATGTCTCGACATCGGGCAGATACGTCCCCGACGGAGCCGGTGGATTCAAGATAGTCTCGGTCTTGAGAGACATCACCGAGCGCAAGAAGGCAGAAGCAGCATTAAAAGATTCAGAAGAGAAATTTAAGATATTATTCGAATCTGCACCTGATGCATATTATTTGAGTAATCTGGAAGGAACATTTATTGATGGAAACAAAGCTGCTGAAAAACTATTTGGCTATAAAAAAAATGAACTGATTGGCAACAACTTTTTAAAGATGAATATCCTTGATAAGGACGAGATCTCCAGGATGGTTAAATTGTTGGTCCTTAATTCCCGTGGAATGTCTACCGGTACGGATGAATTTATATTAAAAAGAAAAGACAACCGGAAGGTTTTCACTGAAATCCTTACACATCCGGTGAAAATAAAAGATAAAAATCTGGTGCTTGGCATTGCAAGGGATATTACAAGGCGCAAGAAGGCGGAGGAAGAAGCGGAAGCATCCGGGAAAAAATTAAGGGATCTGGCGCGACATTTGCAATCTGTCAGAGAACAGGAAAGAACAAATATTGCAAGGGAAATGCATGATGAACTTGGTCAGTTGACAACAGCATTGAAAATGGATATTGTACGGATGAAAAATCAAATGTCAGAAGAACCCCTTATTAAGGAATTACAAGCCATGTCAGATCTTACCGATGTCACAATTAAAACAATCAAGAGGATGTCTTCAGATCTCAGGCCCGGAATACTGGATGATCTTGGACTTCTGCCTGCTTTAGAATGGTACTTAAACGAATATCAGACAAGGACAGGGATTCAATGCAGCCTTGACATTACACCGCGGAATATAGATTTGGATCCAGAAAGAACAACAGCAGTTTACAGAATTTTGCAGGAAACCTTTACAAATGTCGCACGTCATGCCAGGGCTTCCAGGGTAACGGCAAATCTTAAGAAAGAAAAGAATATTCTGAAACTAAGAATTTCAGATAACGGGATCGGTATTACTCAGGAAGAAATTTCCAATACACAATCGTTTGGACTGATCGGTATTCAGGAACGCGCTGAAGTATTTGGAGGAAATGTGAAAATTACCGGAAAGAAAGGTAAGGGAACAACCCTGGTTGCGACAATACCACTTGGTTGAAGAGGAGAAGGGGAGAAATATGAAGGATGAAATATGAAAGATGAAAGACAGGTTGAGGTTAAGGTTAAGAAGCAGAAGGGGAAGTTGCTGGGTGCTGCCCGCCCGAACGTACCGTCCGGTACGGGCGGGGGTACTAGGTACTGGGTGAGGAGACTTGGTGACCTTGTGACTGTGTGAATGGGAGAGACCTGCCAGAGTTTGGAAAACCTGCCTGCCCGCCGTAGTATGCGAAGGCGGGGCAGAGTCTGTGAAGGAGAAGGGGAGAAAGGGTGAGCGAGATCAAGGAATTTTGGATTTCGAATTTTGGATTTTGGATTAGCTGAAAGCAAGGAAAGTAGGCAGTAATCAGATGTTGCAGAGAGCCTGGGCCGAAATGTAGAGCCGAATTGTATTCGGCTGGAATTCGGAACAAGAAACCAGGAACCAAGCTCCCAGAACCACGGTACTAAAGCATGGCATTTATTGTCCTGACATAGCTTTCTGGAGTTAATACTCCAATCTCACTCGTTTTAAAGTCTTTTACATTTCTTGTAATAATAGCATCAATATTACCCTTGTTAACTGCGGCAAAATATTGTAAGGCATCCTCAAAATCTTTAAAACCGGAATTTAAAGCATTTATAACCACATTTTTATCCATAGTTAACACATCAGCTATTGATAATAGTTGGTTCAATTTTTCAATCACCCTGTTGTGCCGGGCAATTTGCCTTAGTATGTAATAAACATTACTTAATATTACTGGTGTTATATATCCGATTATTATTCTATTCTCGCATAATGCAAAAATCTTTGAAGCATTTTCTGAAAATGGTTGCCTGTCTAAAAAGAAATCCAGGATGACATCAGTATCAATAAGTACCCTTTTCATTATAGATATTTTTTTATTAATCCTTTAGTCAATTCCTTCTTATAGTCAAAATCCTCAGGTGCTTTAAAAGATCCCCTTAATGATTTTACGATTGGAGTTAATTCAATCTCTGATTTACTGTCATTCGTAATTGCTTTTAGATAATTCTCAATAATATCAGACAAACTTCTCCCTTTCCCTTTTGCATATCGTTTTGCCTTTTTGATTATTGCTTGTTCTATTGTTAATGTCAGTTTGCTATTCATAGTATTTTTATTTTAAGCTTTAAGACCACCTTCTTAGATGTTGGATATTTATTTTAAATTAATTATATACATACAAAGATACAAAAAAAGTATTTAAACCCGTATAAAATAAATCAGCAATACACGTATAGTTATCCGATAGTAACTGCCCAGTCACACAGTCGCCCAGTCGATTTGTCTCCCTGTCTCCCATTATTACTCGCTCCCGTAACCTGTAACCTGTAACCCAATTTCACTTTTATCTTTTTTCGTTCAGATCCCTCCTTTTGTCGGGATAAGTTCGACTATTGTTTTTCGCTGCACCAGTTTGCGAAAATCAAGTATCACTTACTTTTTCCTTTCCCATGTAGTCCAAATACCTACAAGCAAATCCCTGAATTCCTTACAAGAGAATACGTCAACTTCCTACAAAAATTTCATCAGTTGCCTTACATCCGATCAGAACATAAATCGATAAATTTATCAATATCATTGCTGAAGGATCCTACATCTGGCGGAGGAGATTAGCCTGCCTGCCCCCGAAGAATCTCAAGGAATCTCACCAGAGGCGGACCTGCCCTGTTAAATTATTGAAGATAAAAAGTGAAGCATTTACCACATGAAAGTTATTATAGCTGATGATTCAAAGATGCTGCGTGAAAGGATAATAAACATGTTATTAACCATTCCCGGAGTTGAGATCGTTGCTGAGGCCGAGAACTCACATGAAGCAATAAAGTATATTGAGAAGTTAAAACCTGATGTTCTCATTCTGGATATCAGAATGCCTGGCGGGAATGGATTTGAGATGCTTAAAAGTATTCAACAAAAAAAGTTGTCAATGATTAAGATCCTTTTTACAAATTACCCATTGGATCAATATAAAGAAAAGTGTTTTGAACTCGGTGCGGATTACTTTTTTGATAAGTCAACCGAGTTTGAAAAAGTGAAAGAAGTGATTTGTAATTTGATTAATAAAAGTGAAGGGTGAAAAGTGAGTAGTGAATGGCGAGTTAGGATAGCGAATGATAGTAAAAGGTGTAAGTATTCAATAAAGTTTATTTAGAAACAGTTTAAATTATATATTTAGTAAAAAAAAGCTAAAAACGAAGGGTGAGATTTTGCAATTTTTGGTATGCATATATGAATAGTTAAAGTCGTATAAGAATTTGGAACAATGAAAGAACTAATCCGGAGTTACTATTAGATTATTATTTAAGGATACTGCTGTTAAAACGATACAATTTATAGAATGAGAGCAGGTGAAGAAAAAAAAAGATAAAGAAATGGAATAGTGGAATGATGGGATAATGCCCGCCCGTACCGAACGGTACGTTCGGGCGGGGAAGAATGGGTGACTGGATGAGGTAGGACCTGGCAGAGTCTGTGAATGAGACTGGGAGACTGGGTGAGACCTGCCAGAGTCTGTAAGACCTGGCAGGGTCTGTGAGTTGATAAAATTGTTAAATTACTCTACGCCAGCTGGCGGATCATGAGATCGCCCGCCTGAATGAAAGAATTCATTCTTTCGGGCAGGCTAACGCTAAGTTGTTGAATGGTTAAATTGTTAGAAACAGTATATAGAGCAGGGCGTTGAGTGCAGAGTACAGAGAACAAAGAGCATGGTTTTGAATCAGGAACACAGAACACGAAACACGGTACAATAGAGCCGAATTCGGCTGGAACTTGAAACCCGGAACCCGAACGTTTGGTTGGAACGAAGTGGAAACCAAACTTCACGAACAGGTCGTGGGAAGGCATGTGGGAGTGAGTAAACCCGGAACAAGAAACTGAGAACCGAGAACCGAAAACTGAAAATAATGGCACAAAATACGTTAACGAAAAAAACAGAAATACAGGAAATTGACTCCGTAATCATGGAAGGTCATTTTGTGATCTTTACCCTTGACCAACTGAATTTTGCGTTACCTGTTGGTTTAGTCGAGCGAATTGTCCGGGCAGTGATCATCACTCCTGTCCCGGGAACGCCGGAAAGTGTTATCGGAGTCATAAACGTACAGGGAAAAATAATTCCTGTTTTTAATATCCGCAAACTATTTGGACTTCCTGACAGGGAACTGAAACTTAGCGACCAGTTAATAATTGCCCGTACATCCGAACATACTATTTCTTTTATTACAGATATGGTTACGGGTGTAACAAACCTGCTGGAACAAAAAACAGTTCCGGCCGATAGGGTCTTTCCCGGACTGGAAAAGATCATTGAAGGACTGGTATTCTTTGAGGATGGGATAATCCTTATATATAATCTTGACAAACTCTTTACTTTGGAAAGTATAGAAGTGATTAATCTTGCATTAATGGAGCAGGAAAAGAAAGAAGTTCATGATGTAAAGGAACAAGCTGAGGAACAAATACAGGCACCAAAGAAAATCACGGCGAAAGAAAAAGAGATTAAGGATAAAAAAGAGGTTAAAACTGTGAAAAAGAAACAGGAACCGAAGAAAACTGCGGCGAAAAGGGTACAAGCCAGCGTGAAGAAGACGGTCAGGACAGTGGCAAGGAAGCCAAAGGGAAGGAGAGGAAGTAAGTAAGCAGGAAGACAGTGTCTTGTCCTGAAATAGGTTGACCAAATAGATGTTATAAGAAAATGATAGCAAAAAAATCAGAAAATATCATCCCTGATCCTGTACTTGCAAAGCTCAGCAAATATATCTCTGAGAATCTGGGCCTGTACTTTCCAAAGAAGCGCTGGGATGACCTACGGGATAAATTTCAACTGGCTTCCATAGAGTTTGGTTTCAGTAATGCTGAATCTTGTATTAATTGGCTCTTGTCGGCACCTTTAACACAGGAGCAGATTGAGACTCTTTCGTCATATCTCACTATTGGGGAAACTAACTTCTACAGGGACCAAAATATTTATAATGAACTTGAAAGGCATGTTCTTCCGGAACTGATCAACTCCCGCTGTAAAATCGGAAAATACATAAGAATTTGGAGCGCCGGTTGTTCGTCAGGCGAAGAGCCGTATTCAATCGCCATTTTGCTCCATAAAATGATAACCGACCTTAAAGACTGGAACATTTCAATATTGGCTACTGATATCAATCCCCGGGCTCTGAAAAAGGCTAAAGAAGGGATTTATAATAAATGGTCTTTCAGGGGTACGCCGAAATGGGTAAAAGATGGATATTTCAGCAGAACAAGGGAAAACAGCTATAAAATCAAGCCATATATTAAAAAAATGGTTACGTTTTCTTATCACAATCTGGCAAATGATCCCTATCCATCACTTCTAAATAACACCAGCGCTATAGATATCATATTTTGCCGCAATGTGATAATGTATTTTCGTCCGCAGCTTGTTATAAAAATTATAAAACGTTTTTATAGATCACTCCTGGATGGGGGATGGTTGATCGTAAGCGGAAGTGAAGGTTCGTCTGTTCACATGTCACGGTTCGTAATGGTTAATTTGCCCGATGCAATTTTTTTCAGGAAAGATCTGTCAAAATCCGGTGTAGTGGAAGAATTCCTGGAAAAAACTCCTGTTTCTACACATCAGACCTTATTTGATTATGATCCTGAAGCTTTTCCTGTAGTTCCACTGCCTGTCCCGGAAAGTCCACCACAACCCCGGGAAGTTATAATCAAAAGCAGGCGGGAACAACCAAAAACAGAAGAAGTACAACAAAAAGCCTGTGAGGAAGCAATGGTTTTATACGAGCAGGGCAATTATCCGGAGGTAGAGAATATATTGATAGATTGTCTTTTACATGATAAAAAGAACCATAAAGCAATGACCCTTTTGGCAAAAGCCTGTTCTAACCAGGGGAAATTCAGTAAAGCAGTCGAGTGGTGCGAAAAAGAAATAGCGATTAATAAATTTAACCCGGGATGCCATTATCGGCTTGCCCTGATCTTTCAGGAACAGGGTAAGATGGAGGAAGCAATATCGTCACTTAACCGTTCAATTTATCTTGATCCCAATTATGTGCTTGCACATTATACATTGGGAAACTTAATTCTCCGGAAAGGAAATATCAAAAAAGCGGAAAAGTATTTTGATAATTCACTATCAATTTTAAATACATATAAAGAAGAAGATATTATTCCCGAGTCAGATGGAGTATCTGCCGGGAGACTGATTGAGATTATTAAAACAAAAATATGAAAGGATTCTGGGTGCTGGGTACTGGGTACTGGTTACTGGTTACTGGGTGCTGGGTACTGTGGGGAAACTGGTAAGACCTGGCAGAGTCGGTGAAGTAATACGAAGCTCCGGTTCGTCATTTTATTTCAGACAGAGCAGGGCGCTGAGCGCTGAGGGCAAAGCGCAAAGAGCGGAGAGAAAAGAGTTGAGGTTGAGAAAAATGGTAAAAGAAAAAAGTTATAAGTTAAATGTTATATGTTAAATGTAAGAAGGTAAAGGTGCATGGTTCGATGTCTGCTGGCAAAAAAAATATGCAAGAGAAATTACCCTGAAGGGGTAAAACAACAATAGCCCCGGGTGAGCGAAGCGTAACCCGGGGAAAAGTAACATATAAAGGAAAAGCGCCGAAACTGCTACTGCTAATCAGGGATTAACCGTTACTTTCGGCGCAAGTAGCCGGTAGCTTATTATAGAGCAATCAAATAACTAATAACAGTTAACAATTAACTTGAAACACGGGACCGAAAACCGAGAACCCCAGTGAAATATGCTCCTTCCCTGATGAAATGTTTTCGTACCTCAAATTTCACCCCGATACAGTCATTCTTCCTTACGGGGCAGGCAGGGCAAGCGTCGCATTTCACGGGGCAGGCCGAAAACTGAAAACATTACAATATGGAAGAAAAAATCAAAACCTCAAAAAAAGATCAAACCTCAGCTATTGACTGGAAAAAGATACATTCACGTGTGGAAGCTGCCCGGGAAAAACTTGAAAAGGGCTGGCAAATTACTGACAAGGAAAAGGAAAAAATCCTTAAGGCGAGAACCAAAGCTCTTGCACGGGAGGTAAAAGAAGAAGAATTGGCAGCAGAATACCTAACGGTGGCAGAGTTTATGCTGGCTAATGAAAGGTACGGAATTGAGTTGAATAACATTGTTGAAGTATACCCTTTGAAAGACCTGACACCTATGCCCTGCACGCCCCCGTTCGTTCTTGGTATTTTCAATGTCCGGGGACAGATACAGACTATCATAGACATAAAGAAATTTTTCGATCTGCCTGATAAGGGATTAAGCGACCTTAACAGGGTAATAATCGTACGCGCCCGGGGAATAGAAGCCGGTATCCTGGCAGATGTCATTATCGGGATCCGGTCTGTTCCGCTCAAAAAAATTCAACCGACACTTCCAACACTAACAGATATCCGTGCAGAGTATATGAAAGGAGTAACCGGTGATCAGTTGATTATTCTTGATGTGGAAAAGATCTTTTCAGACGAAAGGATCATTGTTAATGAGGAGGTTGGGTGAAAGAGAGGCTTATGAGAACTGATACAAATATGCCAATTAAAATAGATTTATTAATTAAGTAACTAACTAAATAAAAAGGAGAATTGTCATGAAATTAGCTAACATGTTTCAAAATCTAAAAATTGGAACCAAGATCGCCAGTGGTTTTGGACTGACGCTCATCTTGTTGATCATTTTAGCCTATATTGCTTTTAATAGTATCTCAAAAGTGGCGGACAGGGTTGACAAGGCCAATGATGTAAACCTTTTGGTCGTGAGCATCAATGAGTGTCGCCAGCAGGAAAAAAACTTCATCATTACGAAAGATTATTCCTGCATTTCATTAATTGATGACGAACTTCAAAAGATTACGGACCAGGCCAAAACTACGAAAGGCAAGTTCAGGCAATTGGTTAACAAAAATAAAATGGACACAATTATCAATGCTGCCAGTAAGTATAAGAACGTCGCCCATTCCTACGTGGATTTTGAG
>DAOVQI010000193.1 GCA_030628785.1 Bacteroidota bacterium | reverse complement strand
CTGGCGGATCGCAATTATTCAGTGCATTTTCAATGGCTAAAAAAGGATATGTTTACATAGCTGCAAATCTAAACAACAGCGTTCTTAATTCAGGGGTAACAAACTGCCTAAGAAATCAACTGATACTACGAACTAAAAACTACGAACCACAAATGCCGAAAAACAAGCAATCTTCGATTGCGTATGTTTTTCGAGCATCCTCGAAACGGTAACAAAATCGAAGATTTTGACCATTTCGGGACTATAAACCAAAAACCATTTTATGTTTTTATCCAAATCCTGCATAATTTTAGTTTTAATTCTTTTTTCAGTACTATCTCATTTGGATAGTGCGGTCTATGGTCAGGAAGTTTCAGGAAGGGGTGATTTTAGAATAATGTTTTACAACGTTGAAAATTTTTTTGATAATGAAAATGATAGTCTGACCCTTGATGATGAGTTCCTTCCGGACGGTGCCAGGCATTGGACTAATTATAAGTATAAGAAAAAGCTAAACAATATTTATAAAGTTATTGTAGCGGTTGGGGGATGGGAACCTCCTGAAATAGTTGGGTTATGCGAGGTTGAAAACGAATATGTACTTGAAGATTTAGTTAACAAAACACCTTTGGCCAAATATGAATATAAGATAATCCATAAAGAATCACGCGATCAAAGGGGCATTGATGTTGCATTATTATACCTAAAAAACAAGTTTAAAATATTGCAGACCCGTTTCATCCCTATAAAACAATGGAATATTCCCATGAACACAAGAGATATTTTGTTTGTAAAAGGGGTTACCAGCACGAATGACACCCTGAATATTTTCGTAAATCATTGGATATCACGATATAGTGGTATAATTGAATCTTCGAAAAAACGGAATTTTATTGCATCGGTTTTAAGGCAGTACGTAGATTCAATATTCGCCCTGGATATGCATGCCAACATTATCATTATGGGCGATTTCAATGACGAACCCTTAGATGATAGTGTTTTACGGACCCTGGATACAAAAACCGACTTATCCGAAATTATACCGGGGAGGCTTTATAATTTATCTTATGTCTTTCGGGACAATAATAAGATTGGCAGTATTAAATACAAGGGAACCTGGTTTATGTTCGACCAATTTATTGTTTCCGCCTCATTGCTGCAAAGGGAAAATCAGCTTTACCTGGAATCTGCCGATATTCATCTTTTCAGTCCGGATTTTTTGCTAGAAGAAGACAACACGTATTATGGATTTAAACCTTACAGGACTTATGTTGGTTACCGGTATCAGGGAGGTTTCAGTGATCACCTGCCGGTTTATATCGATCTGAGAAGAACAAGGAAAATAATTAAATAGTGTGTATCGGAATTTACTCTCCGCCTCCCGATAGTTATCGGGAGGGCGGATCATGAGATCGCCCCGATAGCCATCGGGGCTAAGTTCAATGTTTATGGCTTGATAATGGCTAATTTCATTATACTTTGCATTTTTTGTAGACTGCCGACTGTAGACTAATTATTCATGAAACCTGAAAATTAAGTTTTTTTAATTTACCCTGTGAAATAATGCTTCGCATTAAATCTTCGATTTATTTCACAGGGTAAATTTGTGAAACTATGTTCTCTTTTCCAGTCCCAATTCTTCTCCTTTTTTCAGCATGAACTGAAATGCATTTTCATATTTATTTGGAATCTCACCATCCAATATAGCATCCTTAATGGCATTTTTAAGGATGCCTACTTCCTTACAGGGTTTAATATTAAAGGTTTTAATAATGATATCGCCCGAAATGGGTGGTTGAAAATTACGGATGGTGTCCTTTTCTTCAATCTCTTTTAGCTTTTGCCTTACAATTTGAAAATTATCTAAATGTTCTTTAATTTTTGCTTCATTTTTTGAGGTTATATCGGCTTCGCAGAGGATCATCAGGTCATCAATATCATCTCCGGCGTCAAACAGAAGACGTCTTATCGCTGAGTCGGTAACTTCTTCCTGGGACAACACAATGGGCCTGAGATGCAAAAGAACCATTTTTTGAACGTATACCATTTTTTCATGCAGGGGAAGCCTGAGGTTTCTGAAAATGTCAGGTACCATCTTTGCACCCCAATATTCATGACCATGAAATGTCCAGCCTAATTGAGGATTAAATCGTTTGGTTTTTGGTTTTGCAATATCATGCATCAGGGCAGCCCATCGTAACCATAGATTATCGGTCTTCTTACTGATATTATCCAGTACATTAATGGTATGGATAAAATTGTCCTTATGCTGTTTTCCTTCCTTTATTTCAACACCCTTCATTTGATCGAGCTCCGGGAATATCAGGGCAAGCAAGCCGGACTGTTCGAGAAGGTTGAATCCTTTTGAAGGAATATCCGAAAGAATAATTTTATTGATTTCATCAACGATTCGCTCTTTGGAAACGATCTTTATTCTTTCAATGTTTTTAATGATGGATTTATATGTCTTGTTTTCAATATTAAAATCAAGTTGACTTGAAAAACGGACAGCCCGCATCATACGTAATGGATCATCTGAAAAAGTTTTATCGGGATTCAGCGGAGTCCTGATAGTTTTAAACATTAAATCGCTAAGACCGTTAAACGGATCAATGAATTCTCCGTACGTATCCCGGCTCAGGCTAATGGCCATTGCATTAATTGTAAAATCCCTCCTCTTCTGATCATCTTCAAGGGTTCCGTCTTCCACGATCGGTTTTCTCGAATCTCTTCTGTAGGATTCTTTTCTGGCGCCCACAAACTCAATTTGGTGTTCATGGTAACGAACCATTGCAGTGCCAAAGGTTTTAAATACAGTTACTTTGGTGTCTGATCCTATTTCATTTGCAAACTTATGTGCCAAATCAATCCCGCTTCCGACAACCAGAATGTCGATATCCCTGTCCGATGTTTTACGGTTTAGAAGAAAATCCCTGACATATCCGCCCACAACGAATGCCGGTATACCATCGTTTGAAACAATTTCAGAAATAATCCTGAAAATCGGATTTTTAAGACATTTCTTCATATATAGATATGACAATATATACTAAATTCATGACAAAATTACAATTAAATGGAAACATTTGGAATATAAAGGTTGTTTTTAAATTTGGTATGGACTTTGACTAATCTGTTCGAAACATCGGTTTGATATTCTGTAATCACAGATCAGAATTAATATTTTAAATATCGAACTCACCATAAATTCTAAATTTATGAAAATGGTTAAACATTTAAAAAAAGAAACATTTAAAGAAAAGATCTTCAATTTTGAAGAAAACAAGGAATGGAAATTTGAGGGAGAGCTTCCATGTTTGATTGATTTTTATGCTGATTGGTGTCAACCCTGTAAAATAATAGAGCCTATTCTTGAAGAATTGGCTGAAGAATACGAAGGGAAAATCAATGTATTTAGAGTTAACACTGAGGAAGAGCAGGAATTAGCAGCTATTTTTGGAATCCGGAACATTCCTTCACTGTTGTTTGTTCCAATGGATGAACAACCGCAGATGGCAATGGGGGCACTTCCAAAGGACACATTTGAAAAGGCAATTGAGGATGTATTAAAGATTAGGAAGGATTGATGCTTTTTTTTGTTTAAAAATTTCTTACTTTTGTACCTGAGTGGGGGTGCCTTAAAAAAATCGGGCTGAGATCAAACCCTTTGAACCTGATCCGGATAATGCCGGCGCAGGGAAATGCTGAAATCCACTCCCCAAATTTCTTAATTACTTTAAATCCAATGCAATGAAACAGATTTTATTCATTTGTTTGTTGCAGCTATTGGTATATGCTGCATATGGTCAATTCACAATTTCGGGGAAAATTATTGATGAAACGGGAAATCCTCTGCCTGGAGCTAACATTATCCTTGAAAATACTTACCATGGGACCTCAACCGATCTGGAGGGGAATTTTAAATTCACCAAAATTAAAAAAGGAGAATATGTTCTTAAAATTTCATATATTGGTTATACTTCTGTAAATAAAAAGGTTAAAGTAGATGCTAATGTTTACCTTGATATATCTCTTGAACCGGCGATGATTTTAGGTGATGAGGTGATCATTTCAGCTACCAGGGTTTCAGATAAGGTTCCGGTTGCCTTTACTACCATGGAGAAGGAGGTAATAAATGAACGCAATATTGGTCAGGACATACCCTATTTATTAAGCTTAACTCCATCTTTTGTTGTTTCTTCGGATGCCGGAGCTGGTGTGGGATATACGAGTTTCAGAATCCGGGGGACTGATGCAAACCGGATAAATGTTACAGTAAATGGTATTCCTTTAAATGATTCTGAGTCACATGGCGTTTGGTGGGTTGATTTGCCGGACTTTGCTTCTTCGGTTGAGAATGTACAAATTCAGCGTGGAGTAGGTACATCCACGAACGGAGCCGGCGCTTTTGGAGCAACTGTAAATTTTCAAACCTTTACTTTACAAAAGGAACCCTATGCTGAAATTAACTCTTCAGCAGGATCCTTCAATACATATAAAAATACTATTAGCCTGGGATCTGGTATGATTGGAGGTAAATTTACTTTTGACGGAAGGTTATCAAAGATCAGCTCAGACGGGTTTATCGATCGCGCTTATTCTGATCTTAAATCGTTTGCCGTTTCCGGAGCATATTACCAGAAGAATACTATTCTGAAGGTGATTGTTTTTTCAGGTAAAGAAAAGACCTACCAGGCATGGGATGGAGTGCCCGGCTATTTATTATCCTCAAATCGTAAGTTTAATGGGATTGGTGAATACAAAAATGCTGAAGGGAAAACCGTGTATTATGATAATGAAACTGATAATTACCAGCAGGACCATTTTCAGATTTTTTACTCCAGGGAGTTAAGTCCACACTTTCACCTGAATACTGCATTTCACTATACCAGTGGTAAGGGGTATTATGAACAGTACAAGGAGAACCAGGAGTTCTCAGACTACAGGCTTAATAACCTTCTTATTGGTTCAGATACATTAACAGATACCGATCTAATCAGGCAAAAATGGTTGGACAATGATTTCTATGGAGTTACTTATTCTCTTAAGTATCAGGGGAAAAAGTGGGATGCTGTCCTTGGAGGCGCATGGAATAATTATTTAGGGAAACATTTTGGTAAAATTATTTGGACCCAATTTGCAAGTAATTCAGACATGGATCACGAATGGTATAATAATGAAGGTGTTAAAAGGGATTTTAATGTTTTTGGAAAAGCTAACTATCAATTGAACTCAAAATTGAATATTTATGGTGATATTCAATACCGTAGGATTCATTATGAAATTAAAGGGATAGACGATGATTTCAGGGATATTACTCAGCAGCATGAATTTAATTTTTTTAACCCTAAAGTTGGTTTTTCTTATATAATCAATGATCGGCAAAGCTTATATTATTCGTTTGGCATAGCCCACCGTGAACCAAACCGGTATAATTTCATTGATACTGATCCAAATGGTCCTATCCCTTCGCCTGAAACTCTCAGGGATTATGAGCTTGGATATAGTTTAAAATTTGCTGAATATTTGCTGGAGGCGAATGTTTATTTTATGGATTATAAAAACCAATTGGTTTTGACCGGAGAAATAAATAATGTCGGAGCTCCGATCATGACAAACGTGGATAAAAGTTACCGTGCTGGACTTGAAATAACCACCGGAATAAAAATCTTACCTAACCTGAAATGGGATTTAAATGCAACCTTTAGCAGGAATAGGATCATAGATTTTACAGAATATGTAGATGATTGGGATACCTGGTCTCAGGCCTCAAACTATTTGGGGGTGACCGATCTGTCATTCTCACCAAATATCATAGCTGGAAGTAAAATAAATTATGAAATGATCAAAAAGGTTAATGTTGCGTTAATCTCAAAATATGTAGGGGACCAATATATTGATAACACCTCAAGCGAGGACCGAAAATTAGATCGTTATTTTATAAATAATCTTTATATCAATTACCGGCATAAATCAAGTCTGTTTAAAGAGATTAACTTTACCCTTTTGGTGAACAATTTATTTAATGTTGAGTATGAAACAAATGCATGGGTATACCGTTATCTGGAAGGTGGAGAAAAGAAGGTATTTGACGGTTATTTCCCGCAGGCAGGCATCCACTATCTCCTGGGGTTGAGTGTAAAATTTTAAGCAGGTATTATTTTTCTACTTTATTTTGTGAATTTTTTTATTTTTTTTTGAAACTTTATTTTTTTTTTTACGTTTAATAAATTGAGGGTTAAGATCCATTTTTGTCGAACCAATTTTTTAATGGATTTTTTTTCAAATTTTAGGTTTAATTTTTAGGGTGAGAAAAATCAGGGTTAAAAGCCCTGATTTTTTTTATTTCCTCCGGGGTTTACCCCGTTGGAATAATTACGATGCTGTCGGATGGAAACATCCGACAGTTAATGATATGGCAAGATTTTAATTACTCCAGTATTCAATGTCAGGTGGAAACACCTGACATCATGTAATTAGATACTTCTGTTAAAAATTCCTTCCTGTTGATTAATTTCGTTATTTTTAGCATTTTAGAGAGTGTTTAGAAGATAGCTT